>JADHNX010000338.1 GCA_016779365.1 Planctomycetaceae bacterium | reverse complement strand
CGGCTCTGGTCCTGTTTGCCTTTTAACACTTTGCCTTTTGCGACTTTAGTTCTGGTGTCGGTTTTCGGGGCGCTTTTCAACGGCTCAGCCGAGCCATCGAGTCGGTCGCCAACTTTGATTGAGTCGAGTCTTCGCAGGCCGTACTCGGCGTAATCCTGCGAGATGTCAAAGCCTAGGAACTGCCGACCAAGCTTCTTTGCGACTGCCAATGTCGTGGCGCTGCCGGAGAACGGGTCGATAACCAGATCGCCGGGGTTGGAGCAGGTGCGAATGATCCGTCCCAGAAGTTGTTCGGGCATCTGGCAACCGTGAAAGCCGGCTCGCTCTTTGAAAGTGCCGGCCACGCGCGGGATGTACCAGGTATCTTCATTCGGCTGAAAACTTTGAGCGACGTCCTGCGGACGCAAGACGAAAGTGTTTTGCGAATCGGACGGCGGTGCAAGCTGGTCGGGGCTCCAGGTTCCATCGTCATCGCTGACCAGTTCGGCGACGACGTCGGCAGGGCGGATGATCCAGGTGTCGTCGGGAAGTCGGCCCTGAGGGTTCGCTCGTTTGTCGTTGTAAACGAGTTCTCTCGCGGAAGGCACGCGGTTGTCGAGGTCTTCGCTGCGGAAGGTGAAGTTCTCGGGATCTTTCACGAAGTGAAACAAGTGGGCGTGTGACCGTGTGAATTTGTGCGAGCAGTTGACGCCGAATGTGTAGTACCAGATGACCCAGCTTCGGCAGGTAAACCCGATTTCCTGGCTGAGAATTTTCAGTTCGGCAGCGTACTCGTCACCGATGGCCAGCCAGAAGGTTCCGTCGGGTTTCAGCACGCGCGAGACGGCGGTGATCCATTGCTCGGACCAGTCGAGGTACTGCTGCTTTTCGAGCTTGTCGTCGTAGACGTCGTACTCGTAACCGATGTTGAATGGCGGGTCGGCAAAGGCCAGATCGACGGAGCCTTCCGGGAGTGCGTTCATGGCCTGAACGCAGTCGCCCAACTGGATCGTGTTCAGGTTGGCATCCATCCGGGGGAACTCCGTTTCGGGACTCAGGGCAAAAGTCGCGCAGCGTGGTGAGGGATGATATCGATCGCAGAAGCATGGGCAAACCGGGTGACAGCCATGCGGAGCAAACTCAACAGAATTGGCAACATCTTTGACCTGGATGGGCGATGCCGAAAGAATGCGCTCTCACTCAGAAACATGACATCTGGAAGAAGTGCCGAGCCATGAGACACCTGTTTTGCTGCGTGCTTTCCTGTGTTTTTGCCGCCGTCGGTTTTCAGCGGGCGGAAGCGGCTTCGCCGAAACCAAACTTCGTGCTGATTTACATCGACGATATGGGGTACGGAGATATTGGTCCGTACGGTTCGAAGTTAAACCGGACTCCGAATCTGGACCGAATGGCTGCCGAAGGGATGAAGCTGACGAGTTTTTATGCGGCTCCGGTTTGCTCGGCGTCGCGTGCGCAGTTGCTGACTGGTTGTTATGCGCCGCGAGTTTCAGTGCCGGGCGTGTTTTTTCCGGCGGGGCCAAAAGGTTTGAACCCCAAAGAGCGGACCGTTGCCGAGTATCTGAAAGAACTCGGTTACGTGACGACGTGTATCGGGAAATGGCACCTCGGTGACCAGCCGGAGTTTCTGCCGACGAATCAGGGCTTCGATCATTATTTCGGGATTCCCTACTCAAACGACATGCAGCGCAACTCGCTGGAAGACGGACGTCGAGTCGTGCCGCTGCTGCGTGACGACAAAGTCGCCGAGTTGCTCGACGACGAAGGTCAGCGGCGAGTGACTCGTGAATACACCGAAGAAGCCGTGAAGTTCATCGAAGAGGCTTCCGGCAAACCGTTCTTTCTTTATCTGCCTCACACAGCGATGCACGTTCCGCTGTTCCCTCACGAGGACTTTGTCGGCAAGTCGAAAAACGGGACTTACGGCGACTGGGTCGAGGAAGTCGACTGGAGCGTCGGGCAGATTCTCGACACGCTGCGAAAGAACAAGCTTGCTGAAAACACGCTCGTGATCTTTACGAGTGACAACGGGCCGTGGGCGTCGAAAGGGGCGGCTGGCGGAGTGGCTGGTCCGTTGCGGGGCAGCAAAGGCTGCACGCTGGAAGGCGGGGTTCGAGAACCGACGATCGCCTGGTGGCCGGGGACGGTCGAGGCGGGCAGCAGTTGCGACGCTGTTTGTGGAACGACCGACGTTCTTCCGACGTTTGTCAAACTCGGCGGTTCCGATGGCGGCAAACCGGTGCAGTGGGTGAAGATCGATGGCAAAGACATTTCGCCAAATCTGCTGGGCAAGTCGACCGAGTCGCCGCACGAAGCCTGGTTCTATTATCAGGGCACGTCGTTGCAGGCTGTTCGTTCCGGGCCGTGGAAGCTGGCGATCGCGCCGCAGTCAATCGGGATGGGCATGAAGGATCGCCCCGAGGATCTGCAATCGCGAGAGCCACGCCTTTACAACCTGGACGAGGAAATCGGCGAGATCACCAACGTGGCGGATAAGCATCCGGAAGTCGTCTCGCGGCTGCAGAAGCTGATCGACGGAATGATCGCTGACATCGGCAGCGGACAGCCCGGTCCGGGAGTGCGTCCATCAGGCGAAGTCGAGAATCCGGTGACGCTTTATCCAACGCAGCCGCGTCAATCAAAAACGCGTCCGACGAATTCAGTCAGCAAAGAGACCGGCAAGCCGCTCGACTGGAGCAAAGTCAAACTCGGAGACGTTTACGCGTCGGCGTCTGCACCAGCGATCGCTGGCAAAGCGTTTGCGATCGATTGCTCCGTCGTGCCAGCTGATGGCAAAGCTTGCGAGGGCGTCATCGTCGCTCACGGCGGAACCGTCATCGGTTACTCACTTTATCTGAAGGCTGATTTAGTCATCTTCGCGACGCGGAATGCTGGTATCGTCAGCCGAGTGGAGATTCCGGTCGTGCGCAGTGAGGCCATGAAAATCGCCGCTGGAATCACCAAAGACGGTACTCTGAGTCTGAAAGTCAACGATGCTCAACCGGTTTTCAACAAGTCACCAGGACCGTTGAAGTCGCACCCGCAGGAAGCTCTCAGCATCGGCCACGACGACCGGAACCCGGTCGATCCTGAGTCGCCGCCGAAACCTTTCCAGGGCCTGTTGACGTCTCTACGAATCGCCGTCGAGTGACAGATGGGGCGTCAAAGCCGGCTCTATTTTCTGCTGTTGGGCGTCGAGAGCAAACATGCCCGCCCGGCTGGTTCTCGAACTGACGGGCCTGTTAATCGCTGGTGGGGCGCAGGACAAATAGAAAGAAAAACGCAGAGGTCACAGAGGATTTGCGGAGTACAAAGAGAATCTCTTCCTCTGTCCTCTGCGTTTTTCTCCTCAGCGATCTCTGCGTTCAATTGTCAGGCTGATCGACTTGTGCGGTGGTCGCACGAAAGTCTCACGGACTATGTCTTGTAGATCTTGTGGCGAGGGCGATCTGAGAGGATCTGCTCTTTGCCCCAGTTGGTCACGGCGCGGAAAGCGTCGCTCTGGATGAAGGCGGTGAAAGCCGCTTCGTCTGACCACTCGCTGGTGATCAGGTAAGACGCGCTGTCTTTGACGTCCTTCCAAAGCGTGGACTCGGTGTGCCCTTCGGCGGCGTTCAGCGCGTCAATGACTCCAGCGAATTTATCTTCAAAATCCTGCTGTTTTCCTTCAATGACGTGATAGTTCATTCCAACGGTAATCATGTTTTCGCTTGCTCCTGAAGTGGATCAAAAAGTGGTGAGGAGAGAGATGGTAGCAGGCTCCAAACTCAAAGGCTCGCGAGTCGCGTGCCGACGCTCGACCTGGGCAGAAAGCCGGATCGTGTCCCCTGATCGTCCCCGGCTCGAAATCCCAATTTGTTGCAAAATCGTTAGAACCAGCCTTCGAAAATTCAGTCTGTGGCTGTCGCAACTGCGGAATATTTGCAGTCGGCGGCTGGTAACGTAGGGATTTGAAAGCAAATTGACGGCGATCGCATTCAGTCCTTTTCGCCTGAAAATCTTTCGTAAATTTTCGGACATTCTGCTCATGATCCATACCGCCGTGATCAACGAGACGTCACACGCTCCCGGTTCCGGTGGAACGTGCTGCCTGAATTCTTCGAACGTTGCCGACTCTGGTGTTCCTCGCGTTGAGAATCTGTCGTATCGAGACTTTGTGTTTGATTTTCAGCGTAAACGCCGACCGGTGATCATCACCGATGCCACACAGGAATGGGCAGCTCGGGCGTGGACTCCAGAGTCACTGAAGCAGAAAGTTGGACACAGGCAGGTTGAAATTCGAACGCAGTCCGGGGCACAATCCTGGGCGTTCGAGGAATTGATTGAGCTGTCCGCGGCGTCAACTAACAACAGCGTCGCTCCTTACGCCCGCAATATTGATGTCAGACGTGACCTGCCGGAACTCTGGCCTGACCTTCAGCCACGGCTGAAATATGCCTCCCCGGATTGGAAATCGACGAAACTCCTGCCAAAGGACTTTGTATTTCCGAATGGACTGGAAGAGTTGTTTCTTGGAGGTCAGGGAGCGTCGTTTCCTCAGCTTCATGTTGATTACTGGGGGATGGATGGTTTTGTTTCGCAGCTGTATGGTCGCAAAGAGTTCATTCTCATCGACCCGGCACAGACTCCCTTTTTGTATGTCGACCCTACAGACGAATTGGGCAGTTTGATTGGGGACATCGACAACGTCGATCTTCAGCAGTTTCCGTTGTTCGCAAACGTCGACCCGATTCGCTTGATTCTTCAACCTGGCGACACGCTCTACAACCCGAACGGAGTCTGGCATACGGCAAAGATGCCAGAGTTTTCATTGACGATCATCACGGCTGCGTGGCACTCGTCAAACTGGTGGAAATTCTGCGGACAGTACCGCCACTGGGGAACGGGCAGCCGATTTCGCCGTGCCACTGTTCTTGCCTGGTTGATTGCCGTAGGGGCATTGCTCGGTGTTCGGGATCGATGCTCAAACCTGGGGTAGCGGCCAGGCTTTCGACACTCGTGATGGAAAATGCGTCATACGATGACAGCCGCCATGAAGGAAAGAATCGGGCGGTCTCGGTAAGCTGTTTTCGCAAACTGAAAGCAAGTGGTTTAGGTTGCGTTTCCAGAATTCTCTGTGCCCTTACGACTCTGTGTGAGACTTCAGCAGCTTCCGGAAACCTGTCTGAAAGTTTAACTGTTTTGCGGCGTCCTATTCGAATTCAGATTCTGCTGCCGTTTTCGGCGACGATGGTTGCGGCCGTGGCGACTATCGCGATGACCTCGGCGTGGATGGACGTGCGCAGGGAAGAAGAGCAGACGCTGCTGCGGATTCAGAATGTCGTCGATACGTTGTCCGATTCGAGGCTCACTTATACGGAAGCGATTCTGGAAAAGATGAGCGGTCTTTCGGGGGCTGAGTTTCTCGCGCTCGATCGTGACGATCGACCAGTTGCCGCGACATTGCCTGATCCCCAATTAATCGCGAAGGCTTCGAAGGCTGCCCCCGTGATCTCTTCAAGAAGCTCGATGACGCAGCTGCCGCGTGTCGACACGGAAATAGGGACGTGTTTCGCCGCTCGCGTTACTGCCGATCGAGCGGGGCCGGTCAGGACGTTGCTGGTGCTTTATCCGGAAGCCAGTTGGAAGGAAGCCCGCTGGACAGCCATCTGGCCACCGCTCGTAGTGGGCAGCGGTACGGTGGTGGTGATGGCGTGTATTTCCGCCTGGTTGGCCGATCGAATTTCTCGACGGATCAACGGCGTACGAACGCTTCTGGAAGAAATCGCTGACGGGAGTTTCTCTCACGAGCATCGCGACCGTCGTTCTGGTCAGGGCAACGAAGGGGCTGAACGCGTCGACGAGATCGATGACCTGATCGCCTCAGCCGGAAGTCTCTCGGCACAGCTTCGAGAACTTCAGCACACGATTCAGCACACGGAACGCGTTCGACTGCTGGCTCAACTGGCTGGCGGCCTTGCTCACCAGTTACGAAACGCGGTGACCGGCGCGCGGATGGCCGTGCAGCTTCATCAACAGCGATGCCCACTGAATTCGAAGAATGCGTCGAGCAACGCGGCGTCGAAAAGTGACGACACGCTCAACGTCGCGCTGCATCAGCTCACACTGACGGAAGAACAGATTCGAGGTCTGTTGTCGCTCAGTCGGCAGGAAGTTGACCCGGTACAGGCGACGAGTCTGTCTGAAGCGGTTCGTGAAGTTGAGCGGTTGATCGCCGTGCAGTGTGAGCATTTCCGGGTGAGCCTGCTGGTCCAGCTTCCGGAAAATGTCGACTGGAGCATCGCGGATGCTGCCGGCTTTCGGACGGCTGTGCTGAATCTCTCGCTCAACGCGATTGAAGCTGCGGGCGAGGGCGGACGAGTCGAACTGGAAGTTCTGTCGGATGGTGAAGCCACCGG
>JADHNX010000337.1 GCA_016779365.1 Planctomycetaceae bacterium | reverse complement strand
CCGGTCGCGGCGACGTCTTACGATTCTGACAACGCAGCGAGCGTCGTGCTGGAAATCGAATTTCAAGGGCGTCGAATTTTACTGACTGGAGATCTCGACGAAGACGGACTGGAAGAACTTCTCAAGCAGCCGGCACGGAAGGTGGATGTCCTGTTGGCTCCTCATCATGGGTCGACAGCTGCGAACCCGGCTGAGCTTGCGGTCTGGGCTCGCCCGACTTTCGTCGTCGCCAGCGCGCCGACATCGTCTTACCAGAGACAGTTAGAGTCCATCTACGGACCCGAGGCTCACGTGATGGCGACTTCAGATTCCGGAGCCGTCACCGCAACGATTTCCCGCCACGGGAAGTTGGGCGTTGAACCGTTTCTGAAAGCTGAGAGGTAGCGTCTGGCGAGCGTCGTTTATTTTACGTTCGCTTTCTTCTTCAGTTGTCGAAGTTTAGTCTCGCCACCCCGGTTGATCTCCAAAACGAATCGAACCAGGTCGAGAAAATCCGCGCGATCTTGGAGTGACCTGGCGAGGCCAGCAGGCATGGTTGAGAGCTTCGACTCAACCATCTCATCAATGCTGTCAACATCAACGTCAACGAGCTTTCCCTTCTGAGCGGCGATGCTCAGCGTGAGTTTTTCGTCGTTTCGATTAACCAGGTACCCAGACAGGACGGCACCTTCGTCAGTGATGACCGTCACCGACTGGAATCCTTTCAGAATCGATTCGGAAGGTTTAAGAATCGATTCGATGAGAAATTCCTCGGTCGCCTGCTTCCGGACAACGGTCAGCTCAGGTCCCAGCTGGAAGTCCGTTCTGGCATCATGGCAGCTGCCACAGGCCGTTTTCTCCTGGTAGAAGATTTTTGCACCGTTGGTTGCGTCGCCCTGCTTCCAGGCGTCGCTGACAAGATTGGCCAGAGACTCAGCCAGTAGGTCCTGCTCCAGCTTGTGATTCTGCGATTCGTCTGCGACCAGTGGTGGGCGACTGCCTTCCGGGAACGGATGCAACTCGATCAGTTCATCCGGACTGTAGAAGCGGCGTCGCCCTTTTGTGGCCGCTCGAACCCGTTCGACATCCTCAGGTGAAATCGCACTGGCGTCGTTGCCCCAGCTGTTACGAACGTAAGTCAGAACGCCAGCGATTTCGGCATCAGTAAACATGTTGCCGATTGCGGTCATGGGAGGAACGCCAAGCGAAGACTCAAACACTTTTCCACGAACCTGAATCTTTCCCCAAATCCCGTGCAGCGTCAGCTTTATGAGTCGTTCAGGATCGCCGTTGGCCCATTCACTTCCAACCAGTGGCGGATAAATTCGAACGATCCCTTCACCATGATCACGGTGGCAGGTAGAGCACGAACCTTCTTCATAGAAAACCCGTTGACCAAGGTCGTAGGCTCGAACGAATGCCTTGTCCTTGAACTTTGGAGATTTCGTGCGGTAGTTTTTTGGCTTGATGGCGCCTTCGAGTTTGCCAGTCAACAGCTTTTCGTAATCAACCGAGAGACTCTCCGCATCAAACCCGTTCTTCACCAATTTTTCGACTTCGGGTTCGAGTAGCAGCATTGCGGCGTTCATCGCGTTGCGGATCCAGGCGTCGGTTTTTTGCGAGGCGACGGTCAGCAGAATCTCAGCGCCGACTTCACCACCGAGCCAGGAGCCCGCTGAAAGAGCTTCCAATCGAACACGAGAATGTTCATCCGTCGCGGCTCGCAGCAAGTATTGTTCGGGATGGTCCAACAGGTGGAGGCAGTGTCGGACGACCCGTACGGCTGCTGCGCGGACTCGGTGATCTTTCGCTGACAGACACTGATCGAGTAGCTCTGTCGACGGTGCCTGCTGCCCCCACGTTGCCCACAGAGCTTCGAGAATCAGTCGCTCGTCATCCGAATTCTGTTTTGCAAATCTAAGAGCCTCAGCAATGACGGTCTCTTTTTCGCGGCCACGAAGTTCCCGATGAGATCTTTTACGGGCGTTGAGTTCCGGCAGCTTCATGTTTTCAAACAGTTGGTCAATGTCTGCACCGGCGATGAGCGGCGGATCAAGCAGCGGGCTATCGGAATGTCTGATCCGATAGATTCGCCCGTACTCGGAGTTTCGCAGTGGATCGCGAGCGCTGTGCTGCATGTGCCCGATCAGCGTGTTGTGCCAGTCGATGAAATAGAGGCTTCCATCCGGAGCGACTTCCAGATCGCATGGCCGAAAGTTTCCATCGGACGACTGAATCAGATCCTGGCGAAACTTGCCTTTGATCTCAGAGCCGTCTTCAAATGTGTCGAGTTCCTTGATGCCGAGGAAACCGATCGAGTTGGCGTAGATGTAGTCGCCCTGCACTTCGTCGGGAAAATGCCTCGTGTGAATGAACTCCGCTCCGGAAGTTGGTCGCGTGTGATGCTCGTAATTGAATTTCCCGACTTTCTCGACTTCGCTCGCATGCGGAATTTTGATCGAGTATCCCAGCATCCAGTAGTGATTGCCGCCTGACGCATCATTGACGAACGTCTGTCCGAACTCGTCGTGAGCGACGCCCCACGGATTCGACACGTCGGTCTGCATGACTCGTTCCAGTTTCCACGATGCGGGATCGAAGCGCCAGACGCCTCCATCAGTCATGCGCTGCGGGCCCCAGGGTGTTTCTACCTGAGAATGCAGGAAGCGTCCTTCGCACATGTAGATACCGTTGCCATTGTCCACGTCGAACGCAGAAATCGCGTGGTGAGTATCGTGCGGGTCGAAGCCGTCGAGCAGGTACTCCGTCCGATCAGCCCGATCGTCGCCGTCGGTGTCTTTCAGAAGGACGAGGAACGGTTCCTGCGAGAGATAAACGCCCTCGGGAGCCAGTTCAAAACCGATCGGCATGTGGAGACCATCGGCAAATACAGTTTCTTTATCAGCCCGGCCGTCACTGTCCGTATCCTCGTAGATGAGGAGCATGTCGTTTGGTTTGGAATCGCCCGGTTTATAATGCGGATAGCTGGGCAGCGTGGACACCCAGAGTCGCCCGCGATTGTCGAATCGCATCTGACAGGCGTTTCCGAGATTCGGAAACTGCTGCTCGGAAGCGAAGAGCGAGACCTCGTAGCCTTCCGGAAGTGTGAACGTTTTCAGGGCTTCCTTTTCGGTTTTCAGGAAGTTCGTCGAGCCGTTCTTTTCGCTGATCTGATAGTTGGTCTCGATGGGTGTGAGGTCGCGCGTGGCGGAATCATCTACTTGAATCGTCGCGGACTTACCTTGAGCGATCGCCCAGATGTTCTGGTCGCGCAGAACGGTCATCTGGCGGATTTTCTCGATCTCTTCCGGATAGTTGAAGTTGCCATACGGAGCCCAGCGTTGACCGTAAGCATGGACTCCGTTGAGCATCCGATAGTCGTTTCGCCAGAACCACGCTTTGTCCTGAACCGCTTTGTGAAGCAACGATCCTGCCCGGACGTGTTCAACTTTACTGTCGAACAACTGCTGCATGATCACCGGAGCCAGTTTGCGATACCCAGTTTCAGACAGGTGGATCCCGTTAATCGTCAACGGTTCTTTGGACGCTTGAAACCACTCAAGCGTTGGGGAGAAGAGGTCCAGAAAACCGACCTGTTTCTCGGCAGCCACAGACAGGACTGCGTCGGCGTACGTCTTCAATAAAGCATTGCGATCGTCTGCGCTGGGCAGGAAGTAGTCAGGGTGCTGCTGCATCGCAATGGGAGTTGCCAGAACCAGTCGCGGTGCGGTTTCGGTTCTTTCGTACGATCGCGATAGCGTGTGGTCGACAAAGGCCCGTAGCTCGTTACGGAAGTTTTCGACACCTTCCGGCCCATCGAAGGACTCATTGAATCCGAAGAACGCGACGATGGTCCTGGCTTTGATAATCGTCAGCCATTCATCCGGTGACGGGTAATGGCCTTTTCCAAAGTGAGCTTTGATATCCGGGCGATACTTTGCGGCGCCGGGAAATGCCCAGGGGTCGTCCGTCCCGGCTTCCGGTCGAAACGCCGGAGTGTGGCCTGGAAATCCCATGTTGCGAAACGTGAGCCGTTGCTTCGGAAACTGCTGATGCAGGGACGTTTCGAAGTAGTTGTAGTGCTCCATTCGCGCGGCGAGTGAATTTCCCAGAAAGACGATCGTTTCTCCGTCCTGAGGTTTGATCGGCAACGACGTCGCTGCTGCCTTTTTCTTAACCGGGACAGGCTGAAGAAACTCAGGACGAACCTGATCCTGCCGCTGGACCTCGTTCGGGGTGATTGTCGTGATCACTTCGAGCGATTCGTTTTTCTCGCCAGCCTTTTGTTGAGCGACAGAGTGCGAAGCCAGAAATATCAGGCCTGAACCAGTCACCAGCAAAAGTGCAGAAAGCGGCAACACGAACGAAAGGACAGTTTTTTTCATTTGAATCACGCCGATGAAAGGAGAGTCGGGCTGCATTCCCGGTGGTGAAGTAGTGAATCAGCGAAGCCTTCGCCTTCACTCCATCAGGCAGTTTGACCGTCGCGTTTGAGAGCGTTCGCTCTGTCAGGTTTAATGCTGAGCCGTGGCCTTTCAGACCGAGCCCGTCCAATCCTGCGTCACGTAACCAGTGCTGACCGGTTAGCCGAAGCCGAGGCCGATGTCGTCGAGGCAGCGGGTGCCGACGGTTCCGTCGGTGATGTCGAACATCGAAGGTAATACTCGGGCGTACGGTTTGTTCGGGCCGGGGCAGTACTGGCGACCGTTGCCTTCGATGGCGGTTACGGTCGGGATGCGGGCGGCAAGGCTCGCTGAGTGCAGGAACGAGAAGCCGGTACAGGTCAAATCCTGGACACACAGGAACATGCCGAACTTCTGCGCGGCCGCTCCCAGGCACAGCGACTCCGAGTGCCCTTTGCACGCTTTCAGCGCGACACCGGTGTAACCCTGATCGCGAGCCAGCAGCAGTGCTTCGTAATCGACCAGCGCTTCATCGACGACGACTGGTTTCAACTTCGCGGCTTCGTGCAGCTTGATTTCCGGATGAGCTTTCAGGTCCCGGCTGGTCGGCTGCTCGATGTACTGAACCCGGTCGTACGCTGACGGTGAAAGCTCCTGAACTTTTTTCAGGAACGCCAGGACGTACTCGACGTTCTCGCACTTCTCGTTGAAGTCGAGCGAGTAGAACCATTCCGAACAGCCTCGCGCGGCCTGGACTTCTGTCGCCAGCTTTTCGATCGAGACAACCCGGTCGACGTCCCAGTCGAAATTGTCTCCGGACAGTTTGATCTTCAGATGCGTTAACCCGTCGGCGTTGATCCACTCGCTCAGCGTGACGGGCAGCTTGTCATTCGGTCGGTCGGTGACGTCAGCATCCGTCAGAGGATCAAGTGCTCCGACTAGGTGGTAAAGCGGCAGTCGTTCTTTGGGAGTTCGCAGGGTGTACTGATCGAGGTACTCGCCCGCGAACTGGTCGTCGAGATAGTCCGACAGATCGTCGTTCATGAATTCTGACGACAACGCGTCGTACGAGTTGATTTCGTGGACTCGTCCGTAGGCATCGTGGACGGCGGCGTCGAGCGGGCTGGCGGCCACCAGTTGAGCGAGCTTGGGAAACTCTTCGCCGAAACTGTGTTCGACAGTCACCGTCTTGCCGGTGTGAGCGTATTCCTCATTCAGGTCGAACATCAGCTCCATCGGGTGTCCGTAGTGTGGCACCTGCGCCGCGATGTTGACGATGCGTTCGGCGAAATCCTTCATGGCGAGTTCTGTCTGGTCGCCAGTCAGGTCGGCGGTCGGCCATGCCCAGATATTTCCGACCGGCATGCTGCCGAAGCCAGTCGCGTGTTTGCCCGAGTGAGTCTCGACCGTCACCTCGACATTCATCAGGAATGTCTTGTCGACGATCCTTCCGCCGAATTTCAAAGGAGCCCGGAACGAGACCGGTTCGAAGGAACAGACAGCGTCAAGAATTCTGACGTCCGTTTCGTGTGGCATGACTCTTTGCAGCTCGCAAGAAAAGGCAGGAAACGAAATGATCGCTGCGGAACTGCTGTGCCTGACGGTTGAGTGATGGCTCGCCTTGAGACCACGTCGGCAGTCAAGCCCTGCTCCGCTGTTCGAACAACTGATGAACACATCAGCGTCGCGACATGTTAAGTGCCATGCAGCGACGCTTCAATCGACGTCTGCCGGTTCCGGCGTCGCGGCTGACATCGACCGATTTCGGTTCGATCAGGAACGCTGTCCGGGGACTACGCGGCGGAGCGATCGTCGCCTTCAAGTGCTTCGTTGCCGTACCGGCTGAGGATCGTTTTGCCGCTGGTCGTCAGCTGGTAAACCATTCCGTCCGATCGTCCGGCGAGGTCGCACTTCAGCAGGTCGTACGCGATCAGTCGCCCGTGAATCTTTGACAGTTCCGCCGCGTCAAATCCCGGCAGACTGGTCACTCGCTGAACCCAGCGGCTGGCACGTTT
>JADHNX010000336.1 GCA_016779365.1 Planctomycetaceae bacterium | reverse complement strand
AGCTTGAAAAGCTCAGGAGCGATTCCAGAAGCTGATGAAGAGGGGATCGTCGCCGCGATCCTGAAACGAGAAGAACTTGGGTCGACGGGCATTGGGAACGGTGTCGCGGTGCCGCACACAAAGCACCCATCTGTTGATCGATTGGTGGCAACGGTTGGCCTTTCGAAAGCAGGAGTCGATTTTGCCAGTCTGGATGGCGAGGATGTCTTTATCCTCTTTCTGCTGGTTTCTCCTCCGGACCGCCCCGGTGATCATCTCCGTGGCCTGGAAAATATTTCACGTCACCTCCGTGATCAGACATTCTGCAGTTTTCTGCGTCAGTCGAACACGAAGCAGGACATTATCGACCTTCTCGATGAGGCGGATGGCAAACAGCCGTCGTAGTAGCGACATCGTCTGGTCAAGCGAATATGTTAGCCTCGTGTCTAGCATGACTGATTTTACACTTCCAGATTTATGTCGAATCTTATGAGCGACGCCGTCACCGCAAATGTGACCGTGCCCGGTGCTAATGGATTGCACATGGTGCCCTGTTCGCTGATCGCTCAGCGTGCGTCGAAGTTTGTATGCCAGATAACAATCCGGAAAGGCGATACGACCGCAGACGCTCGTAACATTTTCGAGCTGCTCGGGCTGGGGGCGGCAGAGGGCGCTAATTTGGAGTTCAAAGCTTCCGGGGATGATGCGTCGCAGGCCATTGCAAGCCTCGTGGACCTTTTCGAGTCGGGGTTCGAGGGGCATGCTCACCGAGCTTCCAGCTGAAACTGAGCTTGCGATTTCAGTGCTCAATAATCTCCGAATGACTCGATCGGCATTCCCGATGAGTCACTGTGGTTATTGATTTCGCCTGTTTTCACTCTTATCTGGAAGAACGATGCTCATACGGACGGGAATTGCAGTTTCTCCTGGCGTTGCCATCAGCCCTGCGATGCTGTTTGGTTCGCAGGGGTTTCGCATTCCTCAGCGGTTTGTGAGTGTCGATGCTGTTGATTCTGAAGTCAGCCGCTTCTACGCCTCCGTCGAGACCGTCAGCGATGCACTTGGCGAGAATGAACGTGTTGCCCGGGAGCAGTTGGGCGATCAGTACGCTGCGATTTTCAGTGCTCACCGGATGATGCTTCGCGACCCGAAGCTCAATAGTGAAATCGAGTCGCTGATTCGAACGAAGTGTTTTTCGCCTGAATTTGCCGCCAGCCGAGTTCTACGCAACTACGCAAAAACGCTGCAGAATCTTGGTAATGCTTACCTGGCTGAACGAGCCGCAGACGTCTTCGATCTCGAAAAACGGCTTCTGAAGACGTTGCTCGGCGAGCAACGTCCTGAACTGTCGCATCTCACCGAACCGGTGGTCGTCCTGGCGTATAATCTGACGCCCGGAGAAACCGCCAATCTGAATCGCGACTTCGTCAAAGGTTTCGCGACAGAGGCCGGCGGACATACCAGCCACACTGCGATTCTCGCAGGTGCGCTCGAAATTCCGGCGGTCGTTGGGATCGGGAAGTTTCTGGCCGACGTCTCCGCTGGCGACGTGGTTATCATTGATGGCAACCGCGGTGAAGTCATCATCGATCCGGACGAGGCAACTGTCGCCCGTTATCAGGATTCCCTCAAACAGCGTGAGACCGAGTCAGAGCGACTTGCCGCGTTGAACACAATCGAAGCTCGAACAAATGACAACGTTCGGATTCAGGTACTCGGCAACATTGAGTTTCCGCAGGAAGTCGCTCAGTGTGCAAAGCGAGGGGCGGATGGCATCGGACTTTATCGGACGGAGTTTCTGTATCTGGGCTCTGACCACGAACCGACGGAAGAAGAGCATTACAACGCCTATTGCAGCGTTATTCGCGAAATGGGTGACCATCCAATTGTCATCAGAACGCTCGATTTAGGCGCTGATAAGATCCCTGGCGATATCGAGGAATTCCGTACCAAGTCAGATAATCCAGCGTTGGGTCTGCGGAGCATCAGACTGAGTCTGCGGCACCTTGGTCAGTTTAAGGTCCAGCTTCGAGCGATCCTGCGAGCCGCCGTCCACGGTGACATTCGCATCATGTTCCCGCTGGTTACGACTCTTCTGGAATTGCGACGAGCCAGAATGATCCTTGCGGACGTGATTGAAGATCTGGAAGAAGAGAAGGCAGAATTTCGCCGGGACATTCCCGTCGGAATGATGGTTGAGGTTCCGGCGGCAGCCCTGCTAGCGCATAACTTCGCTCGGGAAGTGGACTTTTTCTCGATCGGAACAAACGACCTCATCCAGTACACGATGGCGGTGGATCGGGCCGAGCCCTTAGTAGCCAGCTTGTACCGTGCGGGTGATCCATCTATCCTCCGGTTGATCCAGATGGTCATTGATGCTGGCCGGGTTGAAGGAATCCCTGTGACCGTCTGCGGACAGATGAGTTCAGATCCCAAATTCATTCCACTTTTACTGGGACTTGGGATCCGAAACGTCAGCGTTACGCCAAGTTCTGTTCCAGAAGTAAAGGATGTCGTCCGGAATTTCTCGATCAACGATGCTGAGCAGATTGCGAAACATGCGTTATCTCTGGATGTCGCCCGTGATGTGGAGCACTTCCTGCGAAACGAATTGAATCGCCTTTGTCCGGACCGACTTTCGGACGCACCGCAATCTCAGTAACAACCAGCACTCAGTGACAACGAACATTCAGAATCAACCAGTTTTCGATAGCAGACAACTTCATTCAGTGACGGGCGTTCGACAGTCTCGCCGCCCATTTCAAAACACCACGACACATCGATAACCACACAGGGTATAAACTCGCGATCTTTCGAATGTTGCTTGAGAATCCGAAAGGCAAAACTTGACGTCTGCACCAGCCAGTTCATTTATTAGGCGACTATCCGTACCAAGGGTGTTCGTCCAGAGGCGCAGACCGAATTTGTCTCGAATCCTCAATCTATGGCCATGTCTCGATTCTGGATGCGTCGCTGAAACGCAACGATCAGACATTGCGTCCGACGCGTTTCTCCAGAGTCTGTCGACCGCTGGCGATTCAACAGTCGAAATTGCACCAGGAACCAAATCCCGAACAGACATCGCTGAATTTTCAGACAGCATCCTGCCAGCACGCGCTGAAGGTGATGCTGTTGAACGAGGGACGCGTTTTCGTACCACGGCAGCCAACGGAGCACGCGCAACTTGCTGCGTGCCGATATGGCAGTGGTGCGTTGCGTATGAAACCGTCGTTCAGGGTGTTCGCCAGGAGACACTGGCTGCTGAAAGATTCGTCCGAGGGAATACCCCAAACATCAGGGGATCCCATGAAGAAAGAAATGTTGATCAACGTTCGCCAGCCGGAAGAGAGCCGGATTGGCGTTGTCGAAGACGGCGTCCTTGAAGAGCTTTACGTTGAACGAAACAGCCTCGAAAGCTGTGTCGGGAATATCTACAAGGGACGCGTCGTTAACATTGAACCCAGTATTCAGGCCGCGTTCGTTGACTTTGGTGTCGGACGCAACGGCTTTCTGCACGTCAGCGATGTTGAAAACCAATACTTCAAGCATCTGATCGACGAAGAGACCGAAGCCAAACAAAAAAACGGCAAACGCTTCAACGAGCGAAGTGTTCGCAACAAGCCGCCGATTCAGGAGATCTTTCGGAAAGGCAGCGAAGTACTGGTTCAGGTGATCAAAGAGGGCGTTGGCTCGAAGGGACCAACGCTTTCGACTTACATCAGTATTCCAGGACGATATCTGGTTCTGATGCCGGGTCTTCAACGCGTCGGAGTCAGCCGAAAAATCGCTGACGATGATGCACGCCGAAAGCTCCGGAAACAGCTCGTCGAACTCGATCCACCTCCGGGGCTTGGATTCATCATCAGGACGGCTGGGCTGGAGCGTTCTCAGGAAGATCTCGAACGCGATCTCCACTACCTGATCCGACTGTGGAAGGTCATCTTCAAACGTATCAGCAGCACTTCTGCCCCGGTCGATATCTACCAGGATAGCGACATGATCACTCGGACCATTCGCGACATCTTCAGTAGCGATATCGATTCAGTCTGGATCGACGAACCTCAAGCCTACGAACGGGCTTGTGAGTTTATGAAAGCGGTGCTGCCACACCGGGTCGACAGACTTCATCACTACTCTGGACAGGAATCGATCTTCCACAAGTACCAGATCGAGGAAGAGATCTCACGAATCCAGAATCGAACCGTCCCGCTGAAAGGTGGCGGTTCAATCGTGATTGACCAGACCGAAGCGCTTGTCGCCATCGACGTAAACAGCGGAAGCTTCCGAATTGATGACGACGCCGAGCAGACATCCTACCAGGTAAATCTCCGGGCCGCCGAAGAGGTCGCCAGGCAAATTCGCCTTCGAGACATGGGCGGTGTGATCGTCATCGACTTCATCGATATGCGGGAAGAAAAACATCGGCGAGGTGTCGAACGAGCCCTGCGTAATGCCATGCTGCGAGACCGGGCACGATCCAAGGTTCTGCGGATCAGCCCGTTTGGGCTGATCGAGATGACTCGCCAGCGAATCCGGCCATCGCTAAGAAGAAGCATCTATAAAGACTGCCCTTGCTGTAACGGGACCGGCCTCGTCAAAACGGCGGAAAGTGCATCGATCGAGATCATGCGAGCACTTCTCACAGCGGCGTCCCGAGAAGAGATTGAGCATCTTTCGGTTGAAGTCGAACATGAGGTTGCGGATTTCCTGAGCAACCGCAAGCGTCGCGAAATCAATGCACTTGAGGATAAGTGCCATCTGTCAATCAGCATCCGGGCGAGGACTGATGTGACGCCGAACCATATTATTATCGAGGCCAAAGATTCGGCTGGTCACCAGTTCCGAATTCCAATCCCCGGTGACTCGCAATCGGGCAGATGAGGCGGTATTCTGCCCCGCCGAACTGGTCGTGCGGAGTCTTTCCGGATCAGTCGTTTTGCTGTAACTCGTTTCAGAACTGGTGGTTCTGACCGGACACGGAAGGCCGATACGAGTTTATTCTGCTCGAAAGCGGCGGTATCAGTACGGGCTCTTTGGAGCCAATCAAGTGAGTTTACAAATGTTTGCAATCATCGAAGACGGTAGCCATCAGTATCGAGTCGCTCCAGGTGAGACCCTGGTCGTCGATTATCGGGACAGTGTCAGCGTGGGGGATTCCCTGCAGTTCGAGAAAGTCCTGCTCGCCAATGGCGGCGGATCGAGCACCATTGGACGACCGCTGATTGACGGAGCTTCCGTTTCAGCAGAGGTTGTCGACGCGGAATTGAAAGGCGAGAAGCTGGAAATTCAGAAGTTCCGCCGCCGCAAAGACTCTCGTCGTCATACTGGCCACCGCCAGAAATACACGGCGGTCAAGATCACGAACATCAGTGTTCCAGGTCTGGAAGTCGTCGAAGCCGAGTAAGCGGTTTCAGTTGACAAACTTTAGAAAAGAACCCGGATCAGTCCGGGTTCTTTTTTTGTGCCAGATGCACCGCTCGACGAACGATGCATCAGTTCTGCTGATTCTGCATCGAGCGCAAACTTAAACCGGAACAGCACAATCAGCACAACCGGCACCAGCCGCCGCAATCTGCACAGCAGTATTCGATCGGTCACATTCTCCGCCTCCGGCTCAGTCGATACCCAAACGTAATGCGAATGTGGAAACACGTCGCTAAACGGTCGCCCGCCAAGCACTCAAGTCGGAAGAGTGACATGCAGATACGTTATCGGACTCTCACGACGGTACTTCTCGCAGGTCTGTTTTTTCCTTCTACTGCCTTTCCTCAAACAACGGTCGGCCCCAATCAATGGCTGGTTGACTACAGCTTTGCACGGCAGGAGGCGAAGAGACTTGGGCTTCCCTTGCTGATTCATTTCTCAGCGACCTGGTGTGGACCGTGCAAGCAAATGGAGCGGGACACGCTTCATACACCCGCATTGCAGGCCGTCCTTGGGACTCAGGTCATAGCGTTGAAAGTTGACAGCGATGAGAATCCGGGACTGATTGACGCTTTTCGGGTCGAGCTTCTGCCTACGGACATCGTTGTGGCACCGGACGGAAAAATAGTCTCCCGCACGACTAACTACCAGAACCCCGATCAGTACCTCGCCAACATCCGGCACTGGTCGAAACAGTTTCCTCAAGAGCGAGCGGAGGCTATTGCACGATTGACGCCGCCTCCGAAAATCAGTCCGCCTGCTTCCGGTTCAACGGAATCGATACCACCAGGGGCTCCCGTCATCGCAGGGCCTCAAAGACCGATTGTCGGTTCAACTGTCGATCGGAATCCGAAACCCTCGCCAGCACCAGCACAGCTTGTCGGACTGTCAGGTTACAGTCCTGTTGCTATCAAAACTCGCCGAGTCTGGGTGAAAGGACGCGAAGACCTCTCTGTGACGTGGCAGGGAGTCATTTACTACCTGTCGAACGACCACGAAT
>JADHNX010000335.1 GCA_016779365.1 Planctomycetaceae bacterium | reverse complement strand
GACGTCGCTCATCCTCAAACCGGGGCGCCGGTGCGAATGACGAATCTGGTCATCTCGTTCGCCCCGACGGCGAAAGAGCGAGTCGTGCTGGCTTGCCACTACGACACGCGACCGTTTCCCGATCGTGACCGAGTCCGACCGCAGGGCTCGTTCATCGGAGCGAACGACGGAGCCAGCGGAGTCGCTCTGTTCATGGAAATGGCGCATCACCTGAAGGCGATCCGGCCTCGGTACGGCGTCGACTTTGTGATGTTTGACGGCGAAGAACTTGTCTACCGGGATTTCGACAAGTACTTCTATGGGTCCGAGTATTTCGCGACGTGGTACCGCGATCACCCACCCGAGTACAAGTACGTCTGCGGCGTCGTGGTCGACATGATCGCTGACAAAAACCTCAATCTGTACATAGAGAGAAACAGTTGGAAGATGGCTCCCAAGGTGACGCAAAGTCTCTGGGCGACCGCTCGAAACATGCAGGTCAAGGAGTTCATCTACCAGCAGAAGTACGAAGTCCGAGACGATCACCTTGCCCTGAACCAGATTGCCGGCATCCCGACGGCAGACATCATCGACTTCGACTACCCCTACTGGCACACAACACGCGACACCGCCCGCAGTTGCTCGGCGACGAGTCTGTCCAAAGTCGGTCGAGTCCTGCTTCAGTGGCTGACCGAAGTGCCGGTCGAACTCGGCGATAAGTAGCTCGCAGTGAGCAGCGTCTGCCGGTCACGAAGACCGGACGTTAAGTGACTTCAACAGACGGCGAGCCAGTTCGCGGTGGCCTCGTGCGGATGGTTGCCGTCCGGATTCTTCGTGAAGGTTGACGTTGGTTCCGTCTCGCTGAATCGTTGCCTGCCAGTACGAAAAGTGGTCGGCGAGAACGGCGCCCGTTTGGGTGGCGACGGCGCGAATTCGCGACGCGGCGGTTTTCATTGTCCTCGTGGCAGGTTGACTGGTGTTTGCTGGGCAGGGCGGAGCATTCAAAACTACCAGACAGCCTTCCTCGTGCAGTCGATCGGTGAGCTGTTGCAGCGTCTCGCGGAACTCGTCGTCAGCACCGCGTTCCGCACATTCATCGGCGGAAGGCATCAGCAGTACGACGTCGGGCTGAAAGCGAAGGATGCGCCACTCGATATCGTTGAGTAAGTGATCGATCGTTGAATCGGCGAGCGACGAGTTGAGGATGATGTCGTGTTTCCGCTGAAGTTTTTCATGGACGAAGTCTGAAAAGTGCTCGATCCATCCGCGGCGAGCCTGCTGAACTTCGAAACCAAGGTTGTCTCCGGTGAAGACCCAGGTGCGAGGATGAACGTCGTCCAGCAGCTCCTGGATCCGATCGCGATCGCTGGCGAATGAAGTCGCCGCGGCTGTGATCGCTTCTCGCGGAGTGGTTGACTCAACAGTCGCTGGCCTTGCTTCGTCGGGATCCGACTGGCTTGTGAGATCAGCGATGTTGTCCATTGCTGAGGTCACTTCCGAAGCGGACCGAATCGCGAGCATGCGCCGTCTTCGACCGCGTCGTGACGCGCCGATGTTTCCGGCTGAGGTTTCGGTTTCTGAGAACATGGCGAAATCCGCTGTTGAAGACGCTGACGAGTTTTGCTGGCCTCAGGAATCTTACGGCACCGGGACTCCGGTTTCACTGACTGATCGCGAGTGAGTCCTGCTCGGGCTGCGGTTTCCATCTGACGTAACGAATCCGAGCTTTGTGCGGCCCTGCGGTGTCGTCGGTGCGGCCGCATTCGGAGGCGGATTGCTTACCAGGGAGAGATCCGCTTTGATCTGCCGTCCTCAAGGAAATCCTTCATGCCTAAAATGCCTGCTTCGACATTTCGACTCGTGATGCTCATTTCTTGCGCACACGCGCTGGTACACACGTTTGAGCTGGCGTTGCCGGCTGTCGAGCAGATGATTGGCGAGGAGTACGGAGTCGGAAAAGCGTCGACGGGCGCACTTGGCATGGTGTGGCGATTGCCGTTTGGCCTGGGAGCGGTGCTGGCTGGATTTCTCGCCGACCGTTTCGGATCGCGACCGCTGTTGATTGTTTATTTGATCGGCTGTTCGGCCACGGCGGTGCTGACTCGCTGGGCCCCGTCATTCAATCTGCTGCTTCTGGTCATGCTGGCAATGGGCTGCTTTGCCAGCATCTATCATCCCGCCGGTCTTTCGCTGATCTCTCGCGAGACGACGCCGGAAACAAGAGGCTCAGCGCTCGGCCTTCACGGCATCGTTGGTTCGCTGGGAATCGCTGGTGCGCCGTTTGGGGCGATGCTTCTTTTCTCGTCAGGAGCTCTCGGCTGGCGTGACTACTACCTGATTCTGACGGTCCCGGCGATGTTGATTGCGGGGCAGTTGTGGTTTGATGAGTTGCGGCTCCGAAAGGCGGTTAGAGTGTCGCCGGTTGTGGCGAGTCCAGACGTTGTGCCAGAAGAGTCGATCTGCTGGAGTCGGTATTTGATCCTTGTGGCTGCCGGCGCGCTTTCGGGATTCGTCTACGGAGCCTTCATGCATTTCCTCCCGCGATACCTGGACACGGCGGGGCTTCGACCGGAAGACTGGACGCCTGCGAGTTTTCGAAACGCGCTCGCCGCTGTGGTGCTTGTCTTTGGCGCCATCGGGCAGGGCATTGCCGGACGTCTTTGTCGACCGGGGCGGCTGGAGTTTCTGCTTGTCGTCGTCCTGTTCGGAAACGTGCCGCCGCTGTTGTGGATGGCGTTTGCGGAAGGGCCGAGTCGCTTTGTGGCAGCCTGTGTGCTGGCGGTTGTTCACTTCATGAACCAGCCGGTTTACAACAGTCTGATTGCTCAACACATTCCCGCTTCTCGCCGAAGTCTGGGGTACGGATTCAGCAACATGATGTGTTTTGGGATCGGAGCCTTCGGTTCGTTATTCGCTGGTCAGTTCGATGGAGAGTCTGCTGATGCCATCGTTTACGGAAGCCTCTCTGGGGTCGCCGCCGTGGCAGGATTGTTCGCTGCGTACTCGCTGATCGTTCGCGATCGGAATCTGGCGACGTGATTTATTGCCTTGTCGAGATGGGGCATTACGAGACGCAGCGTCCAGATTGGTACTGCTCAACTGTTCTCAGGCTTTTGACTCGACCGAGGGATGCACGCTGGTGTCCGATGAGCCAGTCTCGTCTGCGGACTCGTCAACTGAACCGTCTGCTGCGGTCGTTGCCGGTGGCGCTGTTGTTGCGGCACGGACTTGCGATGACGACTGAGCAGCGGGAACGAGTTCGCCGGGCGGCTTGAGGATCCCCAGGCGGCCTTCGTAGTAGAGTACCAGGAAGGCCGGAACGAGAATCGGTCGCACGACAAATGTGTCGAGCAGAACTCCAAAAGCGAGTGCGAAACCAAGTTGGTGCATGCCGGCCAGCGTTCCCGCCAGTAGCGACGAAAACGTGCCCGCCATGATGATGCCACAACTCGAAATGATGCTGCCGGTCCGCGTCAACGCGATGGCCACGCCCTTCACTGGACCGTGGATAATCTGCTCTTCGCGGATGCGGGTCATGAGGAAAATGTTGTAGTCTTCTCCGACCGCGATCAGGATCGTGAAGAGGAACGTTGGCACCTTCCAGTCCAGCCCCGCAAAGCCCGCAGGGTCAAGCGCGTAGAAGAAGGCGAACGTCGCTCCGAGTGTCACCAGGTAGCTGAAGAAGACGCTGACGATCAGGTAGACGGGAATCGTCACTTGCCTTAGCAAAGCGACCAGGATCAGAAAAATTCCCAGCAGCACCAGCGAGTCGACGACTCGCTGGTCGCGATCGGTGACGGTCTTGAGGTCTCGAATGCTGGCTGTCGGGCCGATTCCGTAGACACTGAGTTTTGCATCCGTCGACAGGAACTTGCGAGCTTCTGCGAGAACGTCTTCCTTGAGTTCAACGAACTGTCGAATGCTGTCTCGTGAGAACGGATCGTCTGTTGAGACAAAATCGATTTGCGTCATCGAGCCATTGAACGATTCCGTCTGGCTGATGTAATGCTCTTGCGCTTTGGCTCTGATGAGTCGTCGTTCGGCAAGGAACTTTACCAGTTCGAACCCGCTTAGCCCTTTCGGGCTGTTTTTCCCATCGTCAGCCGTGTTGGAGTCTCGCTGTTCTTCCTGGTGGATGGCGATTCCGAACGGATGAACCACGCTGCGAATGTCGGCGAGTTTCAGTTCGTCCTTTCGCTCATAAAGTGATTCAACAAGCTTGTTGACGAACTCCTGACTCTCTTCCTCTTCAAAGTTCATGTCAGGGTTGTGAAGCAGCAGCGTCACCGGTCCGGCAATGCCGTCCGGGTAATGCTTCTGGATTGCTTTGGCACCGAGGACGCTGGTGTTGTCCTGAGGAAGTTCTGACAGCAGGCCGTAGCTGAGATTGTCGAAGCAGACGACCGCGATCACCGCAAACGGCATCATCAGGGCGACACTCAGCGTGAGCACAAAGGCCGGCTTTTCGAGAATGATCTCGCTGGTTTTCTGCCAGATCGCCTGAAAGATATTCTTGCGGAGCAGGGATGCCATCAGGCCGGTCGACGATACCCAGCCGCCGGAACTTCGGACTCGGCGAGTTGCCACGTGCGGCCAGAATGCCCACCGGCCAGCGAGTCTCAAGAGCGCCGGAGTGAAGGTCAAAGAAGCGATCAGCACCACGACCAGGCCAATAGTGATGGCGATTCCTGCCTGCCGGAATTTTCCAAAGTCGGCAAAAATCATCATGCCGATTCCACAAATCACGGTCCCCGCGCTGGCAACCAGTGCTTCGCCGACCTTCGCGATGGAGCCCGAGACGGCTTCGACAGTTTCAACACCCTCGTCCAGTTCTTCCTTAAAACGAGCGATCAGGAAGAGGCAATAGTCGACGCCAGCTCCGTAGCACAAAACCTTGACGTAAACCTCGATCCCGTTGAACAGCGAGAGGATTCCGTGGTCGGCCAGCACGGTCAGAAAAGCCAGCGAGAATTCTGTCGCCACCGCGACGGTTGCCAGAGGGATGATGGCCAGAACCGGCGCCCGATAGATGATCAGCAACAGCGCGACGACCAGAATGACGGTCCAGAGTTCTGTCGCTTTGGAACTTTCCGTCGCGGCTCGCATCATGTCTCGACCGACCGTGGCGGAACCGCTTAACGCCAGTTCCAGGCCAGGAGGCACGGGACTTTTGCCGCTGGCGTCCTTGTCGTAAAGCTCGCCGTCGCGTTCGATCAGGTCGGCGATGGCGTCAATGAGCGGGATATTCTTCGCGTTGAAGAATTCGGTCTTCAGATTGATGACGACCATCGTCGCGGTGCCGTCTGAGCTGTCCAGAATTTTCTGCCAGCCGGTCAGGTCAAACGTCTTGATTTTCTTTTCGATGGACTCTTCGTCGTCGGCTGTCCCGCCCTCTACCAGACCGGTCGCGTGGGCCGACGGCTCAGGCAGGCCGATCCGTTCGACGATCTCGACCAGCCTGGGCTTGAGAACGTTGACGATGAAGTCGCGATCCTGCTCGTTGAGCTTTGTTCGCTCGCGGCGGACGACGAGGGCAATGTTACTGGCGAAGGGGTCGCCCCAGGCGTCTTCGTACTGCCGCTCGCCTGCCAGGCTTGGCATTTCGTCCGGGAGGAAGGCGAATTCTCCCTCCTCAATGACGTCCTGCCAGTTCGGGGCAGAGAGCTTCAATGCAACAAGCGCAATCACCCAGCCGAGCAGGATTGCTGGCCAGAGGCGAATGACAGAGTTACCAAGAAGTCGGTACATATTCAGAAATTAACCGTGGCAAGTCGATTTCTTGCCACGCCTGTTGACAGGATTTGCTGGCAGAGCTGCCGGCAAAGAATTGACCCGTGTGAAAGCTGCTCAGCACGACTGTGGGATTCGAAGGTCCCGTGGTATTTATTCACTCGACGGGGCTGGCAGAGGATTTCAGAGAATACCCGTCGGTCTATGCTGTCTCAACCAACGGTCTTAAAAAGACTTCCGACAATTGGGTGGCGTGTCCGACTGCTTAAGACAGGGAAACTCTGACGGCAGGAACGACGGGGATGATGACAGAACTTTGACACAAGTTTGACCCGGACCTGACAGCCGGAAGTTCGATACCCTTTTATACTCCGCCTCATTCGATAGGCCGTTTGTGGCCCAGGGATGGCTGTTGAGAGGTTCGGTGAATTTCTCACTTACTGCTGGAGACGTTGGCCGGGAATTTGACTTTGTCTGCAATGTGATGGGCAGAGTGTCGGTCGGTGCTGATCCGGGCAGCGGAAATCCTACGGGGCAGGGACGTCCAGAGACTGGCAGGTACCAGGGCTCTCACTTATTTTCCCAGGAGACATTCTGTGAGTGTTGAATCACCGCTGAAAACAGACGATAAGCGCAGCAAGTCGGCACTGCTGACCGCAACTCAGGTGGCCGATCCATCGACCGATGAGAACAATG
>JADHNX010000334.1 GCA_016779365.1 Planctomycetaceae bacterium | reverse complement strand
TGATAATGGTCGGCAGCGAACGTGTATCTCATCGGGTAGATATTCACGAAGCCCAATGCCGGACTGATCGTCACGAAAAAAAACAGCACGGCCATCGCAATACCACGTCTGAACCAGCCTGCCGCAAGAATTGCCGCGGCGGCCCCGGCGGGGAAAAGGTACGTCGCCAGTTCCCCCGTATGGACCGCCCACCTGGGATAAACGAAAACCAGCGGGTACGGCACGGCAATTTTTGTCACGTAGAACCAGAAGGATCGACCTGCAATCAACGTACGCTCAAGCAAAGAAAAATCCCACCAAGGGCCGGTTGCTCCGACATGCGTTCGTTCAAGATGAATCGTCACCAGTCCGAACGGAAGGCCGACGATCAGCAACGGCAGAGCGATCTTCAGAGTTCTGCGACTGACATGACCGGTTCTCCAGAAGAGACAAATCAACAACGCAACTGGCAGTGTCACTGCGACGGTCTTACTGAGAAGCGCCATGAAAAACAGAAGCAGCCCGACCCCGTACAACGCGACGCTCCGATGAATCGGACGCGATAAATCGGGCGAACCTTCAGCGTACCTGAGAAAAACCAGCATTGACGCGAGGTAGAAGAACCCGGACAGAACGTTCTTGCGTTCGGTAATCCATGCCACGGATTCAACGTGAACAGGATGCACTGCGAATATCAGAGCCGCCGCAAAGGCGCTCGGTATGTTCAATCGAAGCAGCACCTGCCACAGAAGAAGCGAGTTCAGCAGATGCAGGACTACGTTTGTAGCGTGGTAGCCTGTTGGCTCCAGTTCCCAGAGCTGATACTCAAGCCAGAACGTTGAATGGACCAGTGGGTAGTACTGCGGCGTCGAATCTGGCTTGAACCAGATGTCACGCAACCCTTCCGTGGTTCTCAGCGTGTAATTGGCCGTGACGTAGTTGTCATCGTCCCAGATGTAACCAGCGTCGAGGACAGGGAAGTATGCTGCGAAACAGAATCCCGCGAGCAGGAGAGGCCCGTAAGTAGACTGAAACCGCGACTGTCGTTTCCTCGTCACCATGCAATCTGACAATCCAAAAGACCGCAGTTGGAATGCAAAGCGGCTGCGCCGTTGCTTACACGCCTCTCCCACTCACAGAGATTGTTTCAGTACCGGGCAGTTCGACGTGCCGAGCTGCCGATTGCTGATCAGAAATTGAAACCAGAATTGCTGGGTGAGCTGTCGTCTGCTGCTGCCGTGTCATCGGCATCGTCGGCAGCTGGATCATCCGAGGCGAATTCGGGCAGGATTGGCTGACGTTCCGGGAACATGTGGTAAGTCGGGAACTCTTTGTTCTGCTCGCGGAGGCAGACGATCAAACCGGTTTCCGTGGCCATGTACAGTCGGTCGGTCAATTCGTTTCCGTAACGGATTGAGAAATCTTTCAGCGGCAGGGCGCCAATTGGTGCACCGTCCGATGATGCAAAGATCGAGACCTGGCCAAGATTATCCGTCATAAAGACCAGATTCTTTGTCGCTCCCACAAAGTCTTCCATGTACGGTTTTTTCCAGCGACGTTCGCCAGAGATCTTTGAGATGCAGTACACGCCACCTCGATGCGGAAACACGTAGCAGTTGTTGCCGATGACTCGGACTTCTTTTCGGATGGGGAGTCCGGCGACAAATTGCCAGCGCACTGAGCCAGTGTCCTGCTTGATGCAGAAGACGTTGAAGTCTTCTGATGCGAGGTAAATAAAACCTGGCGAATACCCCAGCGGAGCCGACACGGCCTGATCCGTTTCAAACTGCCATTGCAGCTTTCGATCAGCTGCAGTCAGTGAGTAAAGCGAATTGTCACGGCTTGCAAAGTTGAGCGTCAGTCCGTTTGAGAGTGGCTGCGTAGTGATTTCGTCAGCGGCCTTGTACCTCCACAGCAGCGCAACATTCGTCCATTGCGGCAGGAGGTTGTCGTTGTGCAGTTCTTCGATCTTCTCCAGATCGTAGGCGTAAACGCTGCCATCGAGCGTTCCGTAATAGAGGCGTTGATTGTCAACTGAAGGGCTTGTTGATGCAGAGTTGGGCAGCGCCAGTTTCCAGATTAAATCGCCTTTGATCTTGTCGAGTGCGTAGAGAGTGGTGCCGGTGATTACCAGCACTTTGCCGTCATTCGACACGCAGGCCTGGCTTGGCTGATTGTGCCGGCCAAGTTGCACTGCCCAGCGTTTCAGGCCGGTCTCGTTGTCGAAGGCCGTGATGAGCCCACCCGACGACTGGACGTACAGCGACTGCTCGTCGAGGACCATGAATCGGACGCGATCCTGCCCGGAATCCAGAGTCGCCTGGCCCCACCAGGCACGCTCGAGGCCGAATCGGGCCAGTTGTTGAGAAGTCGGCAGCGTCCTGCTTTGAGCGAAAGACGCTGACGACGCAACGCTCAATATCGCCAATGCGGCAAGTGTCGTTGAAAGACGAGTCATAGTTGCCTCTTGAATTTCTGTAGGATGCCGCCGCGTTGTCGTTGATTCCGGTCGTTAATCCGGAAGTTTACGCTCTGATCGAAGTCCATCGCCTGGTCGAAAACCATCGCTTCTGACCGCGCTTCGACAAAGCGCCAATCCGTATCCTGTTCTATTTTTCCGTTGAGTCTGCTGAGTCTTCCGCAGTCGACTTTGCTTGAGTCAGAGGTGTCGCGGAAAACTCTCGTCCCGCAATTCCGATTCCAGACTCCATCGCCGATTCGTCGTACGGCTCTGCCTGTCCGGCAAGATCGTAAGACGGGTAAAACGTCGTGAACTGTTCCGGCGAAAAGTTCACCAGGTATCCGCTGCGAAACTGCAGTGTCACCTTCCTGTCGCTGCCCGGCCAGGACATGAAAGTGTCGGCCTCGAAAACTCCATCGGGATACGAATCCGGTGCCGACCGTGCCGTTTCCCGCAGAGACTCACGATAGTCCTCGACGCCTGCTTCCATCGGATTTCCCGGACCGAGAAGTTCTTCCACATCCTGTAAAGAATTACCTCGACCAATACTACTGCTGAGAAGCGTGTAGAGCGATTTTCCGTCACGAAAACGCTGGTAATGATCGGCTTCGACCGAAGCTGAGGGCAGTGCCATAACAACCGCCAGAGTAACCACGACCAGCAGAACAAGAATCGGAAGAGCAACCTGTTTCATAGGAACAACCGGCCTGGCGAGATTGTGCGGAACATAACGGAAACTGCCGCGATTCTAGGTGTCCCGAATGAGCACTCACCAGCGCGTTGTCCGGCGATTCGCCACTCGAATGCGCGAGCCCCCGCGCGAACAGTCGAATCGGTCCGACCTGTCCCGGAAGCGGCGGGAACTCCTGGAGCGTTGCGGCGGACGATGAGATGATGAGCAGACTTTCCCTGACTCGACCAGAAGGCAGACTGATCAGCCCGCCAATCGTAACAGCCGTCGCGATTGCCTGACTCAGCCTGGAGCGCCGAATTAGACACCTTCGGGACAATGCCGGACTTCAGCCTCGATACAGCGTTGCCGATGTTAGTGCTGCTGTTTGCGGTTCCCGACTCGGAAGAGGCATCCTCGCTTCTGCCAGTTTCGATTTTCATCAGAACCGCAGACACAAAGGCGACACTCCGCATACTCATTCAGGGTTGACCTGCTCCCATGATCTCGATTCCTCAGACCAGGCTCCGCCGCGTCGTTACTGCCGGAATCTTCAGCGCGAGGAGCCACCGCGATGCTTGAGACCTATTTCCTTCGCGGAAAAGACAGACTGCTGCTGCTCTTTGCGACGGTACTCGTCTTCATCCCGACCATGATTGTTGACCACGGAGTCGGAGCCCGAGAGGCCGCTCACGCCTTGAGTCTGCTTGAGATGACCAACTCTGGAAGCTGGCTAGTCCCGACGATCGGCGGCCTGCCGTCGCTGGAGTCGCCGCCTTTGACTTTATGGCTGGCGTGCCTTGCCGCGAAAACGTTCGGACTATCGAACGTGCTGACGGCAGTTCGATTCGCCGGGCTGCTTCCCCTCGTGCTGGCGACGCTGTGGACGGCATCCTTTGCGGCATCGTGCTCGGGAAGGCGAGCCGGCATTCTCGCTGGTTTCGTTCTTCTAACAACGCTCGGAGTCGCTGAAAACGTCTGGCACGGCGGTAACGTCGTCTGGCTGGTTGCTGCGGGCAGCGGATTCATGAACCTGCTGTCTCGACTGGAAAGTCGTCTCCAATCACAAGGTCTGCTCCCCGATCAGTCCAACTCTGTCGCCGGAGCGGGGACAACCAGTATCGCAGGCGCGATGTCCGTCTTCGTTCTGCTCGGACTGGCAACGATGATCGCCGGCCCGATGGCGGCGCTGGTAGCCATCTTTGTTCCGGCCGCCGGGCATGTTCTGCTACGACGCGACCTGTCGCTGAAGCTGAGCAATCCGTGGGTCGTCGGCTGGGGACTGACCGCCGCAATCGCTGCCGCCTGGCCAGTCGCTGCTTCGAGGCTGGTCGCCGACTCGTCAGGCACCTGGTTCGGCTCACTTCGCAACCTGACAGACACTCAACTTTCGCTGGAGCCAATCTGGCAACTGACGCAGTTAAGTCTTCCCTGGTTGCCGCTGGCGATCTTTGGTCAATGGTGCCTGCGGCACGATGCCTTTGCCGGGAACTACTCGCGCGAACGACTGCTGGCCTGCTGGAGCATTTCAGTTCCGGTCGCGGTGTTTCTGCTGACTCCGTCGAGAATGGAGTTCGCCCTTGCTGCTGCGGGAGCGTGGTCAGTTTCGGCCACGATCGGTGTCGAGCGACTGGTCGCTCGAATTTTCAAAGAGTTGCCGATCCTCGAAACTCGTCACAACCGTGCGATCTTCCAGAAGTTCCTCGCGGGGTGCGCGGCAGTCCTGACGCTAACCACCGTCTGGAGTGACTATGGCAGCAACTCAGACCAGGTCGACCAGCAGCTGCTGGCGGAAGCTCGTGCCGTGGCCGAAAAAGGCCAGCCAGTTCTGGTTGATATGAATCTTGGAAATCAGGCCGCTGTCGTCCTGCTCGAACTGGGCGATCTGGCGAAACCGCTGCAATCGCCAACGAATTTACCGTCCTGGGAAAATGCCATCGTGATCTCAACCGAAACTTTTCAACGCGAAGCACTCGATCACGGATACGCCAGCCGAGTCGCGACAAGTCGCACCAATCAGGACGTCATCATGGTTCGATTAAATCGTTCTGGTCGATCTGAGGTGCCGCAGATTGCCTCGGAACCAGCTCGAACAGTCCACTGACCGCAGCCAAACCTCACAAAGTCAGTTTGATACAATCGAGTCAGGACTGCTCGGAAAACCTTGTCGAACCTGTTGGTTAAGGCCATCATTCAGCCACTCGCCAGCCACACAGAGTCAGATGACAGTGTCTGCAATTTTCGAAGGTCGGTGTTGTTGAGTTTGTCGTTTTGACCAGGACACCGCGACTCGCAACCGGCTCTGATTCACGCAGCACAAATTCACGCAGAACAAAAAAGCATCCAGGGAGACGCCGACGATGATCAGCGACACGGACGGAAACCGCGCGGCGAAGAAACCTCAGGATTTCAGAATTCGGTCGTTCCAGATCGACCTCACAGCACAGGCGGTGACGCCTGAAACCGTTCAGTGTGAAGATCTGGAAGACGCCCTGGGCGGCATCGCTCGCGGATTCAAGCTGCTTGAGAAATGTCCGACCGACATGCCTTACGATCCGTCGGCCACGCTGATCCTGAACCTGGGAATTCTTAGCGGCACGGATTTCATGACCGGGCTGAGAACCTACTTCCACGGTTACTCGCCGTTGAAGTCTTCGCTCAGCGGTCGCCCTTCAGCGATGTGGTCAGCAGGCAGCGGCAAGTTCGGCACCAAGTTGAGACACCTCGACGTTGACGAAATTGTCTTCACCGGTCGCTGCGAAAAGCCAACGCTGTTGCGAATCCATCGTGACACCGAAGACGGCCCGGTTCAGTTCAGCTTCGAAGACGCATCCGATCTGGTCGGCATGCAGGTGAACCCAAAGATTCTGAAGCTGCATGAAAAATTCCCGAACGCCCACTTCGCCGTGATTGGACCTTCCGGCGAGAACTACGAAAACTGCCGTTACGCCGCGATCGCTTTGTCGACCGAGAACCAGCTCAAGTCGAAAGACAACAAACCTCGCTTCTGCGGTCGAGGCGGCATGGGCGGAGTGATGGGTTCCAAAAATCTGATCGCCATCGTTGCTGACACGAAAGATCGGATCGGCCCGAAAGCTCCGCCAGAGCTGAAAGAACTCAATCAGGAAGTCGCAAAAGGCAAAGGCAGCGCCAAGTTCCGCGACAAAGACAAGTTCGGCGGTGGAGGCGGAACGTGGGCCAACTACGACGCCCTGAATCCCGTTCACGCGATGCCGGAAATGAACTTCGTTCCGACCGGCACGCGAGTCTCGCTGCCACTTTTCCGAGACAACTGGGAACAGGGACCGTACGTCGT
>JADHNX010000333.1 GCA_016779365.1 Planctomycetaceae bacterium | reverse complement strand
GAATCAGCAGCTCCGGAAACTCAAACTGCATGGGGGAAGCAACTCCGTGCTGACGTGGAAGCTGGTGTAGATCTTGTCGTTCACGGTCTGCCGATGAGCAAGCGGTGACTGGACTGGTCGTTTGACTGCCGCCTCAGTCCTCGCTCGCCGCAACGCTGAGCGCCCTCGACAGCGATCGCTGGATTATGGCAGCTCCATCGGCGTGAGTCCCCTTCAGCCCGGCCACCTTATTCGAATTGGCAGATTTCGATGCGTAAAGCTCGTCGCTTCGAATCTGATGAAATCATCCGAAACCTGCAAACAAGTAACCTGCGGAGCGTGCCGGAGTTCGACTGTTTGCCAATTATTTGCAGCCTGACTGGTTACTCGATTCGCCGTCGAGTCCGTCGTTCATCCGCTCCGGGGCAATCAAAATAAATGTGTTTCTGCAGCTCAGGCGTTGCTGACGGAATCCGAATAGAAAATCTCTGCCTTGCCTGAACTGAATTTCGACGGCAGAAGCCTGTCCTGCCCGAGATCGCAAAGCCCATCCACCCCGGACTCGGCTGCTTGACACGCCAGCTACTCGAAACTAACTTCTGCCTGTCTTCGGTGGGCGAGAGTTTTTGACGAGTGAAATTCACGAAGAAGGCGAATTAGTCGCAATCTTCTTGAGAATCACCATTCGGTTTGCCGATGACAGGTTCGCTCTGTCGCGAGATACGTGCTCGTAGCAGGTGGATAAAAATTGGGGGGATTAGCTCAGTTGGGAGAGCGTCTGGCTGGCAGCCAGAAGGTCATCGGTTCAAGTCCGTTATCCTCCACTTTAAGAACAAGAGCCGCTGATCAAAATCGATCGGCGGCTTTTTTTCATGGGCTTTTCGGGCTCGATGCCACTTTTTAAAAAGTTCAATCAGTGCTTCCAATTCGGCGCAGAATGCAGCGAGGGACTGTAAGCAAACCACTTACAGAGTTCTATTGTCCACTATCTTAGCTTGAATCAAAAGATTGATTTCTTGCTGTTCAGCAACGACCGTTGTAAGCACCGTACATTTCCAGCAGCGATTGTGTGTTCTGCTCGGAGTCTTTGTACTGATAAGCTGAGTAGGACTTTCGCGATTCTACTTCGCACTGCCCCGCCAGACGGCGAACGGATCCTTGTTTCGAGCGAGGTAACTTGAATTGCTCCATCGCGGACAATGAACGACATTCCGAGAGGCGGAAGGATCAGGTCGAGAGTTTCTCGCAGCTTCATGCCCGTGGCGTTGATCGAAATCGGAACGTCGACATCTGGCTCCGTAGCTTTAAACCATTCTTTGTCGAAAGCGATCGGTGCACCGGCGGCAAGCGGGCTGTTGATTTAGTGCGTTTCGCAATCCTTGTGAGCCGATGGCGTTAGCCACGGGCTTCGAAGGATTGCGTCTTCACCATAAGGCCCACGGCTAGCGCCGTCGGCTCACTAAATCATCAGCCCGCAAGCGCCTTGCCGCTCACTTGAAACGCTCGTCGATGATCGGCGTATCCGCTGGCAGCGGGATACGATTCAGATCAACGATTTCTCCGTCAACGACCAATTCAATGTAGTTGGTCCATTGCCAGCGCGACCGGGACCTGGTGGGGTAGCCTTCGATGGGCGATTCGGGCGTCTTCGGGTCGTCCCACTGTCCTTTGGGAGGGCAATGAACGACAACTCCCGCATGGTCTTTGTCGAGGAAGAAGTTTGGGCCTTGCTTCAGAAAAATGGGTGCCCCTTGGCTCTTGACTTTCAGGATGTGCGGCCAAGCGGCCTCAAACTCTTCCCGAGTCTTGAACCGCATTGCGAAATGCTGTGCCTCCAATGTCGGGCCGATGAGAGTGCGCGATTGCTTGCGCAGCGGTTCAAGTTCACTCGGCCAGTTCTTGGGCCAGTTTCCTGTATCGAAAACCGAACAGAGCGCGAAAGCGGTGGAACTGATCACAGTCGAGGCGAGGGCTAAGACTGCCAATTCTGTTTTCCACATGATGGGTACTCCGTATTGGTTTTACAAACGGCTCATCGCCGCAGTTATTGCGGAACGAAAAGCTTCCGGAAAACGGATCACCGCCGTTTCCGAACGGCTGCTCATCTGTTGCAGGCGTCTGCAGCGTCGACTCCCGAGCGGGATAACTGAGCCATTCCGCAACGCGTTGCTGATTGATCGTTTCCTTTTCGTGCTCTCGCTTCTTCATGCCCGCAGCTTCAATGGCCAAGGCATGCCTTTTCAAACGGATGTTGGCATCTGTAAGCGATTGTTCCACGGAAAATAGTCTATCAGCAAGCTGTTCAATTAAACCGGTATGACATCGTCCGTCCTTTTCGTGTCTGATTTGTGTGCATATTGAAACTGACACGCGATAGCCAGAAGAATGATTCATTTTTGAGAATTCACTTCGTCCCATGCCGACTCTAACTCCGGCGATGCTTGTTGTTGCTTCGGCTTCTGCAATTCCTCCAATAGAGCGGCGGCTGCTTCGTGAACCTCCCGATTCGCGCTGATGGTCAAACACCCGTCGGTAGCCGAGACAACATATTCGCCTCCAATTCGCCACCACTTTTCTGGCGAGATTTTCGTCGTCAAAGCCTGGATGATCTCAGCCTCCCTACCTTTCAGGGGCGGCGGTAGTTCGTGGACCCGTTCGTATTGGTAGCTAGCTGCTCTTTCGAGGGAAGTGATTCGGACTTCGTCTTCACGGACGATGTAGGACATTCCCAGCGGTTCGAGGATGAAGTCGAGTGCCGCTCCCAGAGAAAGTTCGCCCAGGTCTGCCGAGACTGGCTGCTCGCGGTCTGGCGTTGCGTCTTCAAGCCACAATGGGTCGAAGATCAGCTTGATGTCATGGAAGTTCGCAAGCTGTTTGAGGACGTCATCCAGCGGAGATTTCCTGATTGATTTCAATGTCGACTGCCGAAGCTTTTCGTGAATACGCTCTTCCACTTGGGCGCGTCGAGTTGCTCGGTGTGGTCGATACTTGGGAAGAGCTGCTTCGTCGTTCGGTGAGCGTGTGCCCGAGACGCCCGCCGATCGCTGATAGGCCCGATCCAGTAGCTGCTCAAACCTGCTCTGTTCTCCTGGTGAACGCTCGCGCGAGACGCCGAGTCCGCCAAGTCTCACGTGGTCAAAGCTTTTCGCCATCTCCGCCCTGATCTGTTTCCACAACTCTTCTTCCTGCGGAGTTTTCGGGCGTGAGGCAAGGAGGATGTCGCGAATCCTCAGCCATGCGACGGAGCCCTTGTCACCGAATCGAATTTCCCAGACATCGAACACATGGCGTTCGCTGATATACCGCGACGTAAAGGAGAGCTGGTGCCCTGGTTGGAGCGTTTTCGTTTCGATGACCTCCTGGAGTTCCTTGCGTGTGGCGACCTTTCCCGCGTTTCGGTCGATCCAGTTTCGTATCGAGGCAATGACTTCGTCAGCCGTCAGTTTCGATTGCTTCCTCCCAACTTCACTTTGACCAGCCAATTGATTGAATGCGGCGACTGCGTCGTCGAGTGAAACCGCTTGTTTCGCTGTCAGAAACCCGTGTTGTTCTGTGAGCCGCATTTCGAACTCGCTGGTTTCCGACTTGCAAGCATTAGCCGGGGCATCTGCTTCGTCCGTATTCGAGCGTGTCCCGGCTTCCTCTTGCTGTGGCAACTCTTCAATGGGAGCTACATCGTCGTCTTCCGCGTTCGCTGACGGAGTCAAGTCAACCGCTTCGATGTCGTCGATGGCTGCTTGGATCTGCTCGGCGAGTTTCTTTGCGTCGATAGTGCCGGTGATCGTCAGCTTGTTTCCAATCGGCGTGAGCACTCTGGGGGCACTCACCACCTTTCGGTCGAACGTGATCACCATGTGTCCACGGGTTCCTTGCTCACTCAGTTTCGTTGTTGCCTCCAGAAAACGCTTGCCGGCTTCTTCGGTCAACGTCATGGCAACGATGTCACCTTCGGACGGATTATTCGGATCGGTGGTGGCGGCGACTTCGATGATATCGGCTTCGGTTAGTACCGATTTTTTGTTGGACTGAATCAGTAGCAATGGGCCGCCGGGAACCTGATACGTCTCTGGTCCCGCGGCCACATCTGGCTCGTCCTCGGGAACCGCGATGGCTCCGTGAATTTGCAAGCGTCGGACGAGCAATGGTTCGACGAACTGGCCATCGGAGATCGTCAGCAGGTTGCGAATCGTCTGCTCGTCATTGTAGCTGGCGAGGAACTTGACCATGCCATCAGCGAATGCAGCATGGATGCCTTGCTCGAACCAGCCGCCGAAATTGGGCAACGGATGATCTGCCGAGTATGCGATGTCTTCGGGCTTAGTCCACGGGATGTCGCGTTTTGCTTCAATGACAGCGATGCAGTTGGAAGTCCCGTCGAGCATGTCGATAAACGCCGCACCGCGTTGTTTCCAGAACACGGTCGCTTCCGGGGTGTATTGCTCGTATCGAGGTTGCGGTTCATCATTTCCATACTCGCCAGCGTATTCCGAATCCGGTCCGGACTCAGCCTGGTCCCGCATCTCCGCAAGCTCTGCCGCTCGTTTCGAAACATCATCCGACACGACTCCAAAGCACGACGTGTTGACCGAATCAGCTTTGTCTAGCGGCGATCGATAAACGTCGGGCATCTTCGCGAGTAGTCCCTTGTTGTGCTCGCTCTCCCAAGGTTCATCGAAGTGATACTGGTCATAAAGCTCCTGATCTCCCAACAGCGGCAACAATTCGACTCGCCAGCTATGCGGTGGCCCACCTTTGCCGTCCTTGCCGAGAATGGTTGCGGGAGGAAGATGTCCGTGCAATTCGTGATAACGGTGCAGGGCGATCGCAATCCGTGTCAGATTGTTTACCGTTTTGCGTCGCGCCAGACTTGACGACTGCTTTGTTGATTCGTCCGACATATTGCCTGTGGAAGCGACTGGAACTGGCGAGGCCGTTGCATCGATGCCATTGGTGACTTCTCTGCTGGCTTGTGACAAATCGTCGGCGACAACCTTAAATTGTACTACACCCGTCTCCAAAGACTGTCCTTCCGCACCATCAGCCGGGTTGGCGACCGTGAAGGAGAGGCTCAACTGACTGCCTGTTGGAGAGACGATCAGCTTGGTACCAACTTTCGTTTTGAAATCAGCCTTTGGGTTATCCGTGAACCCGATCCTTTGACCTTTGCGGGCGATTGGTTCTTCGGTGACGCCCGCCGATATCCAACCGCCCACAATCTTCTCTTGCTGGTCCTCGATCACTTCCAGCTCATCATTCGTTCGGCTTCGGCGCAAATGTGCCTCTTGATGGGTGAAGAAGTTCGGCAGCGAGACCGGTGCCTGACCGTAGATGCTGCGAAAAAGGAACTCGACATCGACAACTTGCCCCACGCGATAAACCTCTTGTGCAGGGATCAGTCGAAAGCCGGCTTGCAGGCCATTTTCGGCGGGTTTTCCCCAGTGAATCTGCGACGCCAGTTCTGCATTCAATGCAGTAAACTGACGGCGAATTGAAAAGGCATAAGTCCACTCGGGCTTGCCGACTTGCGGCATCACGATGGTCACGGACCAAATCGAGTAAACACCCGATGACGTTTCAAAGCGTGGTATCACTTGAAAGCGTGCTTCTGCGGGTAGGTAATGCGTGCGAGCGATTCTTTTGAAGTTGTCGAACGTCGCGTCGTCGACTCCGGCTTCGTTTCGCTTTTGCTTCCAAATCGCGATTGCCGCGAGAACTTCTTTCAACGTGAGCGGCGGTTGACGGATGCCATTGATCGTATGATGTGACGCATTGAATGCGCTGATAGCTGCTTGCAGAGGGATTCCGTTCTCGTCAGTTGCCGTTTCTGTCGGCTCCAGGAAACTCTCCGGCGGCGATACGGCCCATTGGCGAATTGGTATGGCGCGGTCTTCGGAAGTCCATTCAAGGTTGATAGTCAACTGCGATGCGGCATCGTCACCAAACATGGGGCTCGATTCTGTTGCCGTGATTGCCCAGCCTGCCGGCAGTTGACGTTGCTCAACGAGCAAACGCAAATCGGGCCGCGATTTGCTCACCGGTGGCTCTTCGTGATTAAGTAACCAGGAGATACACGCGACGACTTCATCTTCGGTCAGTGGCGGTTGGTCGTTGAATTTGTGTGAGGAATTGAACTCATTGACGGCGGCAAGCAATGGGCGATCGTTGTCATGCACTTCAGACTTTAATCGTGTTTGGGGAGCCTTTGATCTCTTTCCGACGATGTCAGTCGGCTGCCGATCCGACCGCAAGACACTTGCGGCCGCAGCAACTTTCACGATTCGGACAACATCGTTTCCACCACGCTGTAACGTGACCGATCCGTCATCGAGCGCCAGCCCGTCGATCTGACCGCCGATCTCGATTTTGTAACTCCCCGCCGCGATGCGCACCGCCTTTCCGGATTTCGAGACCGTTAGTTCATCAAAAACTTCCTTGCCCTGAACGATGCGAATGGGGACGTCATCC
>JADHNX010000332.1 GCA_016779365.1 Planctomycetaceae bacterium | reverse complement strand
CATGGCGAATGTCCAGCGCGTAGTGCCACGCGATGTTCAACGCCACGGCCTCTGTTGTCTGCTGATCCGTGAGGTCATGCAGCTGCTGCAGAACCAACGCCCCCAGTGCAACTGAAAGATCTTTGCTCGGCCGTCCATGACCATCATGAAATCCTGCCGCCAGTTCTTTGACCGGCAAACACTCCAGCAGGTATTCGCGAAACACACCGGCCCAGCTAACCTCCAGCAACCGGCGTCGCTTCACGCCCAGATGCTCCCACGGATCAAACAGTTCACGGCTCCGGTGATCTCGTAATGTCAACATCACGCCAGGATAGCGCGAAACCCGATCTCAGCAAGACCAGCCCGGCTGACTTTTTGCCGACCCGTCAACATTTGACAATAGTTCCGCACCCAGTCGCCCGGCATACGGTCAATCGCAGATCGTAAGACCTGTCACGTGCCTCCGAGCACTTTGGTTTCAAATTTCTCGAAGTATAGCGGTTCGACCTCGTGTCTGGATTCGGTCACGAACTGCGCGCTGTAATTCATGATTCTTCGGGAATCCCGACGGGAGAATTTCCTCGATCATGCCGAGGCGATTCAAAACCTCATTAGGTGCCGGAATGAGCGATTCTCTCACCCTCCCCAAGGAGTCGCGGGAAAACGTCGAGTTCGACCAGAAGCACCGAGTGGCCTGACTCGGCGAGCAGAGCAGCCATCGTGGATCCTGCCGGGCCGCATCCGGCGATCACAACAACAAAGTCTAATCAATTCGAGTCAAAGATCATCACAGTGGCTGCGAGTCCGTAGCGGTGGTGACAAAGTCGAGCGTCGTTGTTGGCTCGTTATCACGCAAAATCTTCCCTTGCAGATAGAAAACATCGTTCAGGCGGTTCACCAGCCGCACGTGGACGTCAAGCTGATCGCCGGGCCGCACAATTCGCTTGAACTTGAGCCTGTTGGCCCGGGCAACGACCGGGATCTTGTCTCCTGTCGAGACGCCCAGTTTTGCAACCAGAATCGCTGATGCCTGGAACGCACACTCGCACTGAAGCGCCGCCGGAAAAACCGGGTAGTCGGGGTAGTGCCCTGCGAACAGCTCCAACTTTGGATCGACGAACTTGCGGGTGTGAATACTCTGCTCGTCGACAGAAACGACTTCGTCGACCCACAGATAGGGATGGCGGTTTGGAATCAGATCAAGATAGTTCGATTGCGACATCGGGTCCTCACATCAGATGTACCTATATATTTGTAGCTCTCGCTTTTTCCGTTGCCATCTGCTGTGTTACTGATTACTCAGGATCTTCTACACCGGGAAGCGTACCTTACAGCTCGTAACACACGGCGACCGTTCCGTTTCGGACGAACAGACGATTTTCGACAAGAATTGGATGGTTCCAGGTTTTGCCATTCAATGCCGTGAAACGACCGAACTCCAAGTGACGTTCGGGGTCTGCTGCGACGAGGACCAGGTCACCCTGTTCAGTCACGACGATCATTTGATCCGTTGCGGGCAGGAGAATGGCCTGTCCAAAACCGTACCGACCTCGCTTCCAGTTACGCTCGCCGGTCGCTGCATTGAGACTGACAAAAATGTGCTGGTCAAAGCCGAAGATTTGACCGGAATGCACAACGAAATCGTTGAATGACGGCTTCAGCCGATTGGTGGTCCACGCCTCGCGAATCTGCCAGGTGTCCGTCTCGTCGATTTGGAAGTTCAGTCGCGCGACACCCACGCCGTCACCGAGTGGGACGATTAGACTCGCTGGACCTGCCTGCTGAGGCTGACACATTGCCGGCCCATTCCATTCGGTCGGTCGAAACCGCCAGATGACATTGCCGGCCAATGGGTCTACGCCAAAGAGCCCCTTTGCGTCACCAAAGATCACCTGCTGGCGACCAGCAAGTTCGATTCGTTGCGCTGAGCTATAACTCATACCGCCAGCGGGTGAAGCAACTCGCCACGCTTCTTCGCCGGTGATTGCATCGAATGCGACGAGACCGGCGTCCCCCTTCGCCCCAGCAAAGACAACAACGCGGCCAGCGATGAGAAGCGGCGAACTGGCGCATCCCCACATGAGGACAGGAGCGTTAAATTCCGCCGGTAGGTCGTGCTTCCACAGTACTTCACCGTTCGTGGGATCAAGACATTGCAGTACTCCGGTGCCCCCGAGTGTGAACAGCCTGCCTTCAGCGATTGTCGGAGTTGCACGTGGACCGGCTCCCGAAACGATCTCGACGAATCTTGCCTTGTTTGTTTGCATCCAAATGAGCCTGCCCGTCTCTGCGTCGTAGCAACTCACTGCTTCGTTTTCGGCTCGCTGCTCTTGTGTGAAGAGCCTTCCTGACGCAAAAGCGAACGAGGACCATCCCGGGCCGATCGGAATTCGCCAGCGTTCGCGGGGCTCTGATGTTGTCCAGTCGAGTTGCTTCCCACTCCATTCAGCCTGTCCGTTCCGGTCACATCCACGAAATCCAGGCCACTCCACATCGACGGGCTTCCATGCCTGACTCGGCTCCACCGGCGTTGCCTGGCGGCTGTGCACGAGATGCTCTTCCTTTGTGGATGTCCACCGCCATGAGAATTCGGGCAAATAGTCACCGCGAAACCCTTCGATGCGTCCCAGAAGAAACGGACTCCAAACGGTCACGAGACCGAGCGCGATCGTCGTCATTCGTCGTGGTTCGCTAGCCGTCATGGTCATTCTGAGTGCGACCATTGAAACCAGCATCGAGACAGGACTGCCATATAGCAGCAGTCCCAGCATGATCGACGGATGCAAAAGAGGTGCAATGGCCAGAGGGAAGGCAATCATCGCTGCCGCCAGAATCAAGCGATGTTTCCACTGCAGACGACTTGCCGTAAGCAACCAGATGGAGAACAGCACTACTCCAGCCGATGGTCCGAGAATCATGAATCCAAAACGAACTCCGTTGCTGATTCCTGGAGAAATCGACAAACCGAAGGCGATAATCTGCAGGAGCAGAATCACGACTGCAGGCCACAAGCGAAGCCGTCTGCTTCCCATCTCTCTGGTGGATTCATCACGTTCCGTATCAGGCATTTCGTCGTTCCTGAGACTCAACGAAGAGCTCTCGGTCGCTATGACAAGTCTGATTACAAGTTGAACCCATCGTCCGGACTGCCTTCGGAGCAAGTGGCCTTGTAAGTCGCTTAGTTTTCTTGTTCGCAATGAGCCGAATGTGTGTCGCGTGTCATGCAGTGGCCGCTGCTTCACGCCCAGCATCGGTGAAGTATCGATTGTCTGAAACCCAGTCTTCGCGAGTGTATGCAATCACGGAAGTGTCAGTTTCACGCAGTTCAATTCGATTGAGACGGAAGCCGAGCGCGGTGATCTCAGTAAATAACACGTAGGAAAGGTTCTCGGCGCTTGTCGGGAAGTCAAGCACTTTCAGTCGGAACTCCTCGCCGGTTCGCTCCGCGTGCATCTGGAGCGTTTCGAAGAGCGAATCGTTCCGGTGTATCAGCATACCGTGGTCGTACTCGTTCTTGAGCAGCGGTTCAATCTGCTCGTCGAATTCGCTGAAAAGAGTCGTCAGGTTGCCGGTCCGTTCGACTTCGAAGAAGCAGGTCAGTCCGTAGCGGTGGCCGTGAATGTTCCGACACTTGTCTTCCAGTTCTTCGTTCCGATGCGCTGCGTAAAAGCGGTATTGCTTTTGAATGATCATAGATTCGATCCGGTTGGCATGAACAGGCGATGGCGGTTACGGTATTGCTAATCAGCGCTTGTTAATCAGAGAAAGGATCTCGGCACGACTTGCCGGGCTGGTTCGGAAGATGCCACGCAGCGAGCTGGTGACCGTCAGCGTCCCAGACTTCCGCACACCTCGCAGAGCCATGCAGGAATGCTCAGACTCAATAACGACAGCCGCTCCTTTTGTGCCGAGTCTCTTTTCAAGCATGTCGGCGACAGTCTGTGTCATCCGCTCCTGCACTTGAGGACGGCGGGCCACTTCTTCGACGACACGGGCGAGCTTGCTCAGCCCGACGACCCGCCCGTTAGGCAGGTATCCAACGTGAGCGACGCCAGTAAATGGCAGCAGGTGATGTTCACACATGCTAGTGAAAGGAATGTCGCGCACGAGCACGATCTCATCGTAGTCCTCCGGGAATGTCGTTTCGAGATGCCGCGACGGATCGAGACGTAGTCCCGAGAACAATTCTTCGTACATGCGAGCCACGCGAGCCGGAGTGTCCAGCAGACCATCACGCTCAACATTTTCACCGACGGCTTCGAGAATTGTACGAACAGCGGCTTCGATCGCGGGCTTGTTGACGGGCCGTTTAAATTCTGCAGCTGTGTAGGTTTCTATTGCCCCTACTTGCGATTCTTCTTTCAGCCCTTCTCCAATTGAGTAAGAGTCCGTGTTTGACTCAGATAGCGTCATGAAATCAAGAGACATCTTTTGGCTTTCTGTTCTGCCTGTCTTAGTTGTATCTGGAACAAGGGCGAAGTCGCCGACGATGACTTCGCCTTTTCGAGCGAAGTGAATCGAATGACTACTGCAGGGGCGACTGCCGAATGTCAGTCATCATCACTCGGTAGGCAGCATCCAGGCCGTGTCGCATCGTCCAGCTCCGCGAGTCACTGCAGGTTGTGGCGTTGGCGTGCTGCATCGCGGTCTGCAGGTGACGGACTGCGTGGGCGGGCATCTCGTGATCACTGTCAAGGAGGGACATCGCAATCGTCATGTAGTGACGGGCACAGGCTTCTGTGTGTCCGGCGTTGTAGAGGGCAGTACCGCGAGATACCGCGTGATGAATTGCATCTTTCGCGTCAGCCTTGCTCACTTTCTTTGCAGGTGGCATCAGAACAGCGTCGATGACGTGAATCACACCGTTGGACGCTTCAATGTCGAGTGCGGTGAGCTTCGACTTATTAATGAAAGCACCCTTCTTTCTGGCGTTGATTTTCAGAGTCGAACCCGCCAGCGTCGGAGCTTCTTTCAGCTTCAGAGCCTGATCCGAATACACCCGACCTTCGACAACGTGGTAGAGCAGAATCTGCCTTAGCTGATCGATGTTCTGTGGTTTCAGCAGGCTCGCTACCGTTCCTTCCGGGAGGCGAGCGAATGCTTCGTCAGATGGAGCGAAGACCGTTAGCGGTTTGTCACCTGAGAGGGCGTCGACGAGCCCAGCAGCTTTCGCAGCAGCGACGAGCGTCTTGAAGGTTCCAGCTTTCACGGCAGTTGCAGGAATGTTGTCCGAAGCAGGCAGAATGACGGAGTCGATGACGTGAATGACCCCGTTCGAACATCTAATGTCTGTCACCAAGACTTTCGCATTGTCGACCATCACTGTGCCGTCCTTAGCCGCGACGTCGACGCGCTGACCGTTGAGTGTTGTCGCATTCGACAGCTTCACAATCTTAGTAGAATCAACGGCTCCGGGCACGACGTGGTACATAAGAATGCCCGTTAAGGCGCCCTTCGCCTCTGGTTTGAGCAGCCCCTCTACAGTACCTTTCGGAAGTTTCGCAAAGGCTTCGTCAGTGGGAGCGAATACCGTGAACGGCCCTTTGCCTTTTAACGCATCGGCAAGGTCGGCCGCCTGAAGAGCGGCTGCGAGAGTCTTAAACTGTCCCGAAGCAACAGCTGTGTCAACGATATCCTTCTTTTCATCAGCACGCGAACTGCTCGTGAACGAGATACTTAGGCAGGCCATTGCGAGTGCCATAAATGCACGGCGATTCATCAACATGGTTCAAATCCTTACATAGAATAGGGGCAAGTGGACCAACCTGGTCTTCACATAGAAGTTGGCGTACTTGTTGTGTCCGATCGGAACTGTTGTAGGCGTGACTGCTTCTTCGACCACATGAAGATCTCGTGATTTTGACGCTTTTGGAGACGGATCTAGACGCCGGTCAGAAAACGTAGCGCCGGGCGGTGAGTGGCCGTCTTATGAAAAACGGAGCACCCAGATGATCACCTGTGGGAGTCATTTCAAACTTTCGGAAGTTCCGAACTGGTTTGAATTGGCTTGCCGCAGGAGGCAAGGGTGTTCACGAACGTGGATCAGTGGATTGAGATTCGCCGTCGCGTTCTGAACGGCGAACCAGGCAAGCGGGCTGTGTGTGTCGAGTACGACATTCACTGGGACACACTGACAAAGATTCTGACTCACAGCGCGCCGCCGGATTATCGTTTGACGAAGCTTCGAAACTGGAGCTGTTTCTGCCGGTGATTCACGAGGTTCTGAAGAGTGACCGGAATGCTCATCGGAAGCAGCGTCATACGTCTCAGCGAATCTTTGATCTTCTGCGGGATGAGCACGACTACACGGGCGGCGTGACGATCGTGAAGGAAGGATATTGTCCCGCGCCGTGTTGAAAGTTCCGGTGACGGCGGGTTGTTAGAATCACGTTACCCTGCGGTTGCCTGTTGGACAAGTTGCTCGTCCTTGATCGGTTCTTCCAGAGCGGCTTTGAGAATCCAGAGTT
>JADHNX010000331.1 GCA_016779365.1 Planctomycetaceae bacterium | reverse complement strand
AGTTCGGCGAAGTGACGTCCGCTTCGAACTGCACCGACTACCAGGCTCGACGACTCGGCATCCGCACCCGAGTCCCTGACAAAAAAGGCACGCAGTTCGTCCACACGCTCAACGGAACAGCCGTCGCCGTTTCACGAGCTCTGGTCGCGATCCTCGAAAACTACCAGCGAGCAGACGGAACCATAGGCATCCCGGAAGTCCTGCAGAAATGGGTCGGTCGCGAGCAGATTGGCTGAGACATAGCAACTTGAATGAATCGACCACGGATAAGGTCAACGATAGCTCGGTTTCATGCAGCATCCCGACCATCCGCGTAAACCCGAGCCCATCCGTGATTCCAACACTTCAGGTGCAGGGTGCGTCTTGACGCACCGTTCCAATGCTGGAATTTTCAACCTCAGAAGTCACAGAATTACACGGAAAATAATCTGCACTGTTTGCCTTCCGTGTAATCCCGTGACTTCCGTGGTCATTTTTCGTAAGCCCTGAATCACCTTGAGAATCGAATATGCGAATTGCCTACCTCGACTGCTCCACCGGAATCGCTGGCGACATGACTCTGGCGGCGTTGATCGATGCCGGAGCCGACGAAAGCGTCATCCGAGCAGGTATCGATTCGCTCGGTCTGGAAGGCGTCGAGCTGAAAACTTCGACCGTCGTCAAAGGTGGATTTCGAGCGACTTACGTGAAGGTCGAGCATCCCGAGCAACACGCTCATCGGCACCTGTCGGACATTGAAGAAATCCTCGACCGAGCCGACGCGATCACCGACAGCCAGAAGTCGCTTGCCCGCGAGATCTTCCTCGCCGTCGCGCAGGCCGAAGCCAAGGTTCACGGATCGACCGTCGACAAAGTTCACTTCCACGAAGTCGGAGCGATCGACTCGATCGTCGACATCGTCGGCGCGGCGATGGGTTTCGACCTGCTGGGCATCGACCAGGTTTATTGCAGCTACGTTCCGACCGGCAGCGGCAAGGTTCGGATCGATCACGGCGTTTGTCCGGTACCGACTCCCGGCACGGCTGAACTTCTGAAGGGCATTCCGCTGGCCGATGTCCCGATCGAAGCTGAGCTAACGACTCCAACCGGCGCGGCGATCGTGAAAACGCTCGTCGATCACTTCTCGAAATCGCTGCCGCCGATGACGGTCGAACAGGTCGGCTACGGAGCCGGCACGATGGACTTCCCCAGCCGAGCCAACATTCTGCGGCTGTTCGTCGGAACGGGAATCGCCTCGGCAGACTTTGATCAGGTCTACCTGCTGGAAACGAACCTCGACGACATCTCGGGAGAAATCATCGGCTACGCGAAGCAGAAGCTGCTGGATGAAGGAGCTCTGGACGTGTTCAGCATGGCCGTTCAGATGAAGAAAGAACGCCCCGGAGTGATCCTCAGCGTGATCTGCCGACCGGACCAGCTGGAGGCGATGGAAACAATCATCTTCCACGAAACGGCGACTTTTGGTATCCGTCGCCAGTTGATTGAGCGTTCAAAACGGCTGAGAGAATCCATCACGATCGATTCCGACTGGGGACCGATTGAAGGGAAACTCGGCTGGCGGGAGGGCGAACCGGCGGTGTTTACTCCGGAATTCGAATCCTGCTCGAAGATCGCTCAGGAACAAGGCATGCCTCTTCGCGAGGTGTACCGCACCATCGAAGCCTGGTATCAGCAGGCCGAACTGGACGAAGACGACGGCGAAGCACACGACCACGGCCATAGTCACGATCATGACCACGACTCACCCGGCGGCCATTCACACGACCACGACCATGATCACCGGCATGACCACAGCCATGATCATGACCATAACCACGATCACGACGGCGGGCATGACCACGGTTAACGGCTGAATCTTCTCGTTCCTACGCTCTACTAAACTCGTTCCCACGCAGAGCCTAGGAACAAGAGGTAGAGAATTCGGAACGCTGATAAACACTGATCTTCGCTAATTCAGATTAGTGATTATTAGCGTCAATCAGTGTTCCAGATTTTTGAGTGACCGACGGATCGGTTCAACGAAACGACAACGTCATGGATGACGAAATATGACCTCTTTTATCGGCGAAATTCACCCGTTTGTGCTGGTTCTGTTTGTGCTGGCGTTCGGGTTCACGATGCGTCGAACCGCTCATCGCCGCTGGCGAGGTCGCAAGCACGACCCGATCGGCGCCGCGACGAAAGAGCTGGCCACTCGACAGACCTCTTCAGCCGCACAATTGTCGAAGCACGAAGTCGAACTGCACGACATCGCCCGCGCTGCGGAAGCAAAACTTCAAACGAAGCTTGCCGTCATGGACGAAATGGTCCTTCAGGCAGACCGCGAAATCGAAAGGCTCGAGTCTCTACTCGAAGAAATCCGCGACGTACCGACGCCTCGTCTGGCGGAATTTCGCGACGTTGCCAACGCTGAAGATGGATCAGGATCTTTCGACAATTCACCGGTTGAACCCGACCAGTTCATTCGTCTGCTGAGGCAGTCCGGCTATAACCCGGAAGAAATCGCAGGCGCGACCAGGCGTCCCGTGGCTGACATCCGACGAATCCTTGGCGAGCCTGACGACGGGCAGTCAGAAGCTGCCTGAGCAACGTAGAACGGCATCGTGATTAAAGTCCTTTTGCTCATCCCGACGCTGGACCGCTCGGGCGCTGAGAAACAGCTCACACACCTGGCGATCGGTCTGCCGCGCGACGAGTTTGATGTCGAAGTCGTCGCGTTAACTCGCGGTGGGCCGTACGAAGAGCAACTGACGGCTGCCGGAATCCCGCTGACGATTATCGGCAAACGCTGGAAGTTCGATCCGTTCGCTCTTCGGCGGCTGAAAAAACTGATTGCCGAGAAGCAGCCGGACATTCTTCATACCTGGCTGTTTGCCGCGAATGCTTACGGACGAATGGCCGTTGGCTCGAAACCTGGTCTGAAAGTTGTCGTCTCCGAACGCTGCGTCGATTCGTGGAAAGCAAACTGGCAACTCTGGTTTGATCGGAAGCTGGCTTCCAGAACCGACCGTCTGATTGGAAACTCGCAGGCGGTCGCCGACTTTTACGCGGACCTGGGTTTTCCACAGGATCGATTGCTGATCATTCCGAACGGCATCGAGCCGGCGACGGAGTCAATGCGAACCCGGCAATCCATTTGCGATGAATTCGACTTCCCGGTCGACTCAAAGATCATCGGCTGCGTCGGACGGCTCGCTCCTCAGAAGCGAGTGTCGGATCTCATCTGGGCAATGGAACTGTTGCAGGCCCTTCAGCCGAGTTCACGTTTTCTGATCATCGGCGACGGCCCTCAGCGAAAAGAACTGGAAGACTTTGCACGTAACATTCGGCTGGCCGATGTGGTCCGGTTTGCCGGCCATCGGTCTGATGTCGCAAACATTTTTCCGCACATGGACATGTTCTGCCTGGCGAGCGATTTCGAAGGCCAGTCCAACAGCCTGATGGAAGCGATGGCTCATGGTCGCCCGGTCGTCGTCAGCGACATCGCGCCGAATCTGGAACTGGTCGAACATGAAAAGACTGGTCTCGTTGTCCCGGTTGGAGATCGTCCGGCGTTTACTCGCGCATGCAACCGTCTTATCAAAGACGAAGTTCTTGGAGATTCGCTGGGCAAAGCTGCCAGAGAGCACATCGTCAAACAACATTCATTCGAAAAAACCATCGCTGCCTACGCTGACCTGTACCGCATCATTATCCACTGATCGTGGACCAGCTTTGCAGGAAAGAGGAGAGAGGTTGCCGCCGATTTTCGCAGATGAACACGGATGTGTGTTTAAGATACCGGTGCTGATCTGTGTCCATCTGCGACAATCTGCGGCGAGTACTTCTGCCTGAGAAGATTCAATGACCGACTACACACCACGTCTGATTTCGGACGAAGACGACGTCTCGCGCTGCTGGTGGTGCGGCGAGCATGCTGACTACATCGCTTACCACGATGACGAGTGGGGCGTTCCGACCGCTGACGATCAGCATTTGTTCGAGAAGATTTGTCTCGAAGGTTTTCAGTCCGGCTTGAGCTGGCTCACGATCCTGCGGAAGCGGGACAACTTTCGAAGAGCATTCAACGATTTCAACTTCGAGAGAGTCGCCCAGTTTAACAGATCGAGCGTCGAACGACTTCTCAAAGACGCAGGCATTGTCCGGCATCGTGGAAAAATCGAATCGACCATCAACAACGCAAAACGGGCACTTCAACTTCGCGACGAGTTTGGATCACTGGCCGCATTTTTCTGGAAGTTCGAGCCCGAAACACACCCGATCTTCGATGGCAAAGTCTCGACGACAATCGAGTCGAAGATGATGAGCAAAGAGCTGAAGAAACGCGGTTGGTCGTTCGTGGGGCCGACGACGGCTTATGCTTTCATGCAGTCTCTGGGCATCGTCAACGATCACCTGCCAGGCTGTGCGAGCTTCGAGATCGTCGAGAAGGCTCGAAAGAAATTCAAACGCCCCAGCGTTGCTGGTTCGTGAAAACAAAGAAATCGACAGTCAAGACTGAACGAGATGCGTATGCCGTGCTGATTTTTCCCGGCACAACTCCAAGGCGAAATGAGAATCCCGCGTGAAACTAAAACGGCTTCCCGAAGACTTTCAGGTCGACGAACTATCCGAGGTCACTCCCTCGTCCGGTGAGTATTCCCTCTACCAGTTGACCAAGCAGTCAATCGGCACTCCCGAGGTGATCAACTCCGTCGTGGAACGCTGGAATATTCCACGTCGACGCATCAGCTACGGCGGCCTCAAAGACAAACACGCGCTGACGACACAGTTTGTCACCGTGCATCATGGTCCTCGAAAACCGCTGTCGCAGCGGTCGTTCGAGCTGTTGTACCTCGGTCAGGTCAGCCGACCGTTCACCGCTGAGGACATCGCCGGCAACCGATTCACCATCACGCTGCGGGACATGAGCGAAGAGGAAGTTGAACACGCCAGATCTGCTGCCGAGGACGTCCGTCGCGACGGTTTGCCGAACTACTTTGATGATCAACGATTCGGCTCGCTGGGCTTTTCCGGAGAATGGATCGCGAAGCCGTGGTGCCTGGGAAACTGGGAACGAACTTTGTGGCTGGCACTCGCTGACCCACACCCGGACGACCGATCGGACGACAAAAAGCAGAAAGAAATTCTGCGCGAACACTGGGGCCGCTGGGGAGAGTGCAAACAGGCTTTGGACCGTTCACACCGCCGGAGCATTGTGACGTTTCTCGCCGACAAAGAAGCTGCCGGCAAGCAGATCGATTTTCGCGGCGCGTTCTGCAATCTGAACATCGACCTGCGAGGTCTCTATCTCTCCGCCTTTCAAAGTGCCTTGTGGAACCGAATGCTCGCTCGGCATCTGCGACAGAACGCGGCGGCAGATTCGATCATCCCGTTTGAACTGAAAAGCGGCCCGGCGTGCTTCGTCACCAACTTCTTATCACCCTGGAGCGGATCCCAAGCGCCGCCGCTGGAAGACGAACTGCCGCTGCCGTCCGCGCGAGGCAAGCTGGAAGATGGTCCGACGCTCGACCTGATCAATGCGGTCGTTGCTGAAGAAGGTCTCGAAAAACGCCAGCTCCGCGTCAAATACCCGCGAGACAGCTTCTTCTCCAAATCGACCCGCAAGACGATCATCGAGATTCCGGAACTGGACTTCGAATCTTCTGACGACGAGCTTTACCCCAGGCGACAAAAAGTGAAGCTGGCCTTTGTCCTCCCTCGAGGCAGCTACGCGACAATCCTCGTCAAACGCCTGACGGTTTCAGATGTTGGGTAGAAACTTTGCGGTCGAATATCGACCGTCGTTCTATTTTGAATTGATCTCGAACCTTGGTGTCAGGCTGGCTTCTCGGGCTTGGGGACTCGACCGCCTCGGCCAGAACCCTTTCTTCCGCGGCGCGACTTCTTTGACTGAGCTTTCGTCGGTTCCGAATCACTCAGCGGTACTTCCTGCCCAATCTGCTGCTTGAGCTGCATGATGCGGTCACGAAGCTGCGCGGCTCTTTCGAACTCCAGACCTTCGGCGGCTTTCATCATCTCGCCTTCCAGCTCGTTGATGAATTCCTGCGTGACGTAATAAGTCTCGTTTACGCCTGCCGTTTCCTGAACGAGATTGTGCGCGGCGATTTCTTCTTCGATGCCTTTTCGAATCGCCTTCTGAATTGTCTCGGGCGTGATTCCGTTGGCTGCGTTGTAGGCAAGCTGAATTTCGCGGCGACGGTTTGTTTCGTCGATCGCCTGCTGCATCGAGTCCGTCACTTTGTCCGCGTAGAGAATGACTTTCGCATTCACATTTCGAGCGGAGCGACCGATTGTCTGAATCAGGCTGGTGGCACTTCTCAGGAAGCCTTCTTTGTCGGCGTCCAGAATCGCGACCAGCGAAACCTCGGGAAGATCGAGACCTTCTCGCAGCAGGTTCACACCGACGCAGGCATCAAATTTTCCTTCGCGGAGTTCTCGCAGAATTTC
>JADHNX010000330.1 GCA_016779365.1 Planctomycetaceae bacterium | reverse complement strand
CGGAAGTGCCCGATTACCCGGCGACGATCCACGTCACGGAGATTAAGGCCGACGCCGAACTGCATTATCACAAGCGACTGACGGAGACCTATTTCATTCTCGAATGCGGCCCCGAAGCGAAGATGCAGCTCGACAACGACGTCATTCCGCTGCGGCAGGGAATGTGTGTTCGAATTCCGCCCGGAGTTCGTCATCGAGCGATCGGCACCATGAAGATCCTCAATATTGTGATTCCCAAGTTCGATCCAACCGACGAGCACTTTGACTAAGCAATCGTCCCGAGTCGTACGTCAGCGTTTTCAGGCTGGATTGCTTCTCCAGCAGCCAAGCCGAAAAGCCGGACGTACGAACCGGAAAGCTGTTTCGGGACGATTCCCGAGTCGCGATTGCTCTGACTCAGGCTGGCGTCGGATCGCTGCTTGACGGTCAAAAACAGCCACCCCTATACTCACCCGGCAGGCCGACTTCTCAGGCGTGGATCTTCCGAAGTCAGCCATGACCGCCTGAATCGAGAGAGCTCTCGACGCACCGACCGGCGGCAGGTCCGCATTTCAGGATGCAGTGGACTTTCGAATTGTTTTTGTAAGGCAAGGCACGCTCGATGAGCACAGGTGAACCGCAGCAACTTCACGAAACCGAAGCAGCCGACCACGGCCCGCACATCATCGAGCAATACGGCAAGCAGATCGCCTTCGGTGTCGTCGCGCTGGTGATTGTGTTCGGGGCGGCGTCCTATGTGGCGAATAATGGTCAGGCAGGCGCGGAAGAGCGGTGGTCAAAGTTTGCAGCGGCTCAGGCGGCAGCTGACTTTGCGAACGTGGCTTCCGACTATCCCGGTACCGATGTGGCCGTCTGGGCTCGCCTGACTGAAGGTGAAATGCTGCTTCGCGAAGCCGTCCAGCTTCAGTTCAGCGACCGAGCCGCCGCGAACGGTCAGTTCAAGAAAGCCGGTGAAGCCTTGGAGTCAGTCCTCGGCAGCGCGAACGTGTCCCCGGCTGCCCGTGAACGAGCTCTGCTTGGCCAGGCGCGACTCTTCGAAGCAACTTCCGATGGAAATATGGACAAGGCCATCGCTGCCTACGAAAAAGTCAAAAGCGTTCCGAATTCGATCTATGCGTCACTTGTCGACAATCGAATTGAGGCATTGAAGAAGGGTAGTACCCAATCGTTCTATGCCTGGTTTTCGAAACAGTCTCCGAAACCGGAAGACCGAGCGAGACCGCAGGATGGTCTTCCTCCAGGACATCCCGAACTGCCGGTGACGTTGCCGCCGATTCCGGAAGAGCTATTTCCGGCTGACTGGTCTGAGCTGAAGATCGACAATGCTCCGCCGTTTGAGATTCCCGCTGGAGGCGATGCGGCACCTCCGGCTGACGATGCGGCTGCCGACAGTTCGCCAGCAGGTGACGCAGCCTCGCCCGCCGACGCCAGCAAAGATGCAGCCGCTACGGACGACGCAACCAGTGAGTCAAGTCCGAAGGAATGAGCGAACTTTCAGCCAACGAAGCGATCAGCATCACAGTGGAAGCTCGCGCTCATGGCTGGCGGATTGACCATTACCTCGCACGGCTTTATCCCAATTACAGTCGATCGGCTTTTCAGAAGGCGATCAATCAGGGAGCGGTGCTGCTTAACGGTCTTCCGGCCAAAACCGGTCGCCGGCTTCGAGTCAACGATTCTCTGAGCGTCAAGCTGCCAGAAGAATCAGATTCGTCACTTCCCGCCGAAGACATTCCGCTTGAGATTCTTTACGAAGACGACAGCCTGGTCGTTCTCAACAAAGCGGCCAACATGATCGTGCATCCTGGGCGAGGCAACTATCACGGAACGATGGCCGGCGCGTTGCAGTTTCACTTTGACCAGCTCAGCGACATGGCCGGACAACTCAGGCCGGGCATCGTCCACCGACTGGACCGCGACACGACGGGTGTCATCATCGTCGCGAAAGACAATCAGATTCACAGTCGACTCAGCAGCCAGTTTGAAAAACGCGAAGTCACCAAAGAGTATCGCGCACTGATCTGGGGGAATCCGGACTTTGACTCCGACACGATCGAGACTCACATGTCTGTTCACCCTGGCAAGCGAGAAAAAATGCAGGTCTGTGAGCCCGGTGGCAACTCACGAGAAGCCACCACCCGGTACGAAGTCATTCAGCGTTTTGAAAAGGCGACGTATATCAGGCTGCTGCCAAAGACCGGACGAACTCACCAGCTGCGCGTTCACATGAGCCACCTCGGCCACCCGATTCTCGCGGACAGCCTCTACCGCGGTCGGTCGCAGGTCACTCAGGCCGACCTCAACCCGCAATGCGATGCGGCTGCCGAAAACGCGATCCTCATCCAGAGGCAGGCTCTACATGCAATGCGATTGACATTTCGTCATCCGCAGAGTGGAAATGAGATGACGATTGAGGCACCATTGCCCGACGACATGCAGGCCACACTGAACTACCTTGAATCACTCGACCGTTGACACCTTCGACGTTGGACAAAAGGTTGCAGCAACTGGACGCTGAACCGCAGACATCACCACAAAGGCCCATCTCATGAGACTCGCCAGGGTATCACCATCGAACGGAGAAGTTGTCATCGTCGCCGTCAATGACGACAACGTACAGCCACTTGATTTGAGTCAGGTCGACAAGTGCCGCAAGCTTTGCGACATCCTGCATTCGCCCGATCCTCCTGGCCTGGCGAAGTTCCTGATCGACCCGAACGCCGAGCCGATTCCGATTAACGAAGTCCGCTTCCTGGCACCGATCGATCAGCAGGAAGTCTGGGCCGCCGGAGTGACCTACAAGCGAAGCCAGGTTGCCCGCATGGAAGAGTCAGAAGCCGGAGCGTCTCATTACGACATGGTCTACACGGCTGAGCGTCCCGAGATCTTTTTCAAGGCCAATGCTGCCCGAGTCTCCGGTCCTGGGCAGGTCGTCCGAGTTCGACACGACAGCAAATGGTCGGTTCCCGAACCTGAGTTCACCCTCGTGATTTCACCGAAGGGAAATCTCGTCGGATACACCATCGGCAACGACATGTCGGCTCGGGATATCGAAGGCGAAAATCCGCTCTACCTGCCGCAGGCCAAGGTCTACAACCAGTGTGCCGGACTGGGCCCGTGCATCCTGTTGGCAGAAGGCGAACTCGACAAAGAAGCGACCGTCATCAGGCTGACGATCGAACGGTCCGGAAAATCAGTCTTCAAAGGCGAAACGAATCTCGACCAGATGGCTCGCGAATTCAAAGACCTGATTCAATGGCTGACTCGTGAAAACGATCTTCCCAACGGAGCGTTCATGATGACCGGTACGGGCATCGTGCCTCCGGACGAGTTCACGTTGTTCGACGGCGACTCGGTCTCGATCGAAATCACCGGAATCGGAACTCTAACCAACCCGGTTGTCAAAGAGAGCTACCCGGAATAGCTGGCAGGCATCTGAGGCAACTGACCGTACACAACGTTTCATCAGAATTGACACACCCCACAAGTAACGGACGCCGTCATGCTGAAGTCTCTGCGTTCTACATTGTTTGCCTTCGCCGCGCTGGCAATCTTCAACGTTCAAAGTGCCGAATCAGCACCAGCATTTCAGCTCGTCAATGACGATCGAGTTGTCCTGCTGGGCGACACGTTTTTCGAACGCGCTCAACGCTACGGCTGGCTGGAAACAGCCATTCAACTTCAGTTCCCGAAAGAGAATATCCACTTTCGAAATCTCGGCTGGAGTGGCGATACGGTCTTTGCTGAATCGAGAGGAATCTTCGATCCGCCGGCCAAAGGCTACGCTCGAATGCTGGAGCAGGTCCGCGATCTGAAGCCAACAGTCATCATGCTGAACTACGGAGGTAACGAAGCCTTCAACGGCCCTGAGTACATCGACACGTTCGTTAAACAGTACGGTCAATTGCTGGACGATCTTTCGTCGACAAAGGCCCGGCTGGTTCTCGTGTCGCCCCTCCCGCTTTTCAACGCGGGACCACCGCTGCCGAAGCCTGATCAACACAACGCCGTCCGCAAGCAGTTTGTTGCTGCGGTCCAGCAGCTGGCCAAAGACCGCTCACTTCATTTCATCGATATCTGGACTCCTGTCGAACAGAAACTGGGAGTGCTCAGCTCAACACAGATCACCGAGGAAGGCGTCCATCTGACAAACTTCGGCTACGGTGTCGTGTCGACGATCTTCGCCCGGACTCTGACCGGCGATTTGGCACCAGACATGCCGAGTACAGAATTCGGTCCATCTGTCGCCATGCTCGATGTGGAAGAACTACGACAGACGATTGTCGAAAAAAACGAGATGTACTTTCACCGCTGGCGACCTCAAAACGTCACGTACCTCTTCCTGTTCCGAAAGCACGAACAGGGAAACAACGCCAAAGAAGTCGACGACTTTCTGCCTATCATTTCCCGCCTCGAAGAGAAAATCTTCGAATTGAAGCAGAAGCCCCCAAAGGCCAAAGCCGAAGTCAGCATCCAATCTGGCAACAGCTAAGAATTTCTGCCACAGAGATCACCGAAGCCACGGAGAAACTCTTCGGCAGAAAACTCTTTTGCCTCAGTGAAGCGTGTGGTTTAAATCCTTAATTCGGCATTACCAGCGACACATTCAAAGCCCATTGAATAAAGCGAAGTCCCCATGATTGATCGCACGGAAATTTTTCCGAACGTCATCGAAATGAATTATCAGGCAAGAAAGCGACTCGGCTGCTGCGTCTATCTTGTGTTCGACGGCCCGGACTGGATGCTTATTGACATCGGTTACGAAGATACCGTTGACGAGATCATCGAACTCATCCGACAGATGGATTTCTCCCTGGCGAACTGCCGATATCTCGTTGCGACACACGCGGACGTCGACCACATTCAAGGTCTGAGGCGAGCCAAAGAACTCCTTCCACAGGCCGAAACGATCGGGCACCCGGAATCGGCACGACTTCTTAAGAATGGCGATCGAATTGTGACATACGCCGAAATTTCGGCGCAGGATATTTCGATCGATCTTCCAGAACTTTCTCTCGACCGAACCATCAACGAAGGCGACACGCTGACTCTCGGCTCGAAAACACTCGATGTCTGGCACACTCCGGGACACACAGACGGAATGCTTTCCTTTCAGTTGGACAACCTGCTGTTCTGTGCTGACAACATTTACAGGGACGGCTGTGTCGGCAACATTGACGCCCATCACGGTTCCGACATTCCGGATTTCATCGAGTCGCTGACCCGAATTCGAAACAGCGATGTGGAATGGCTGCTGCCGAGTCACGGGCCGCCGTTCCGAAAAGACAACGATCAGCTCGATTCGACCATCGCCCGCCTGGACGGATACCAACACATGGCCGACTTTGGAACCTGCGCCGTCGACTGGCCACTGCTCGACGAATGGGAAGACGAAGTCGCACGCGGCGTGCTGCCGAAGTAGCTCAAGCGGCGCCAGCGACTCCATCGCTGCAACTTTCAGCGCTGGTAAATCGGCAGATAGCCATTGTCCAACTGCAGGATTGTCGCGTTCATGGCCGTCGGGTAGACGTCGCCGATATGCGTTTCTTTCCACGCTCCTGAGGCCGACTGCTTGCGCAGGATTTCTTTGCTGATGTCATCGAAGTACTTTTCCCAGGCCTCGTCTCCCAAACGGTACTTTACCTGCGAGTAGTAATAGTGCGTGTAGTGCCAGTGCCCGAAAAATTGCGATGTCGTTTTCCCTGGATCGATATTCCGCTCGCAGTAAGTCATCATCTTTGCGACGGTTTTTGATTCGTACTCGCCCGCGTTGAACATGGCTGCGACGGCGGCCGCCGTGATTGGTGGTCGAGGCCCTCCACCACGAATGCTGTACTGGACTCCGCCGTCCGGAGTCGTGCAGTCTTCAATGTACTTGATGGCTTTTTCAATAATCTCATTCGGCACCGCGATGCCGGCATTACGGCACGCTCGCAACCCCTGCACCTGAGTAATGCAGGTTGACCCTTCGTCAAAGTTTGGCTGATCTTTGGCGGAAACGTATCCCCACCCTCCGCGGCTGGTTTGAGCCTGCGCGCTGAACTCGACGGCTCTGGTCAGAACCTTCTTCAGTTCTTCTCGCCGTTCGACATCTTCTTCTTCGCCAAACACCTGCGAGAGAAACAGCATCGAAAACCCGTGCCCGTAGGTGTAATGGTAGTCTTCCTTGAAACCGATCAGCCCGTTCGGTCGAGACATCTCTATCAGATAGTCGACGGCCAGCCGAACGTTTTTGGCGTAACGCCCGCGTGTCGTGGTCGAGCCTTCACACAAAAACGCGTTACCAGCCAGAGCCGTCATGGCGACTCGATACTGACCGCCATTGGCTTCCCAGTAGCCCTGCCGCCGCTGTTCCCGGGCGAGGTAGTCGAGCGCGCGATTCACCGCCTGGACAACGCGAGGATCCTTCTTGCGTTTGGCAGCGTCGGCTGACGGTGTCGTCAGACAAGCGTTTA
>JADHNX010000329.1 GCA_016779365.1 Planctomycetaceae bacterium | reverse complement strand
GCGCTCCATTGTTTGCCGTCTCGGGGCAGGAACAGGTTTTGCTATTTGGCGGCAAAGATGAGCAGGCGAGCAAATCACAATCCTCATCCCCTCCCCACCTCTCTCTTCTCGGCGCTCTGCCCTTTCCAGAAGGCACGATTCACGACATCAAATTCAGCCGTAATGGATCGCTGCTGATGGCAGCTGGTGGACGTGGATCTCATTCAGGATGCGTGGTGCTGTTTGATGTCAAGACCGGAGCACGCATTGCTAAGATCGGCGACGAAGTCGATTCCGTGCTGGCGGCCGATATCAGTGGCGATCATCAATACGTGGCGCTCGGCGGTCCTTCGAAGATCGTCAAGGTCTTCAGTACAAAGACGGGCAAGCTGCTGCACCGCATCAAGAAGCATACGGATTGGGTCACGGCGGTGTCGTTCAGTCCGGACGGGAAAATGTTTGCGACCGGCGACCGCAGCGGCGGCTTGCATATCTGGGAAACGGAGAATGGCGCGATCGTCTTTACGCTCGACGAACACAAGGTTCGCATCACGGATTTGAGTTGGCGGGCCGACGGCGCGGTGCTGGCGTCGGGGGCCGAGGATGGCAACTTGATTCTGTGGAGCATGAAAGACGGTTTTCCTCTGCGAAACATCGTCGCTCATGCCAGCAAACAATCGCCTCGGTATTCGCGTCGCACGGGGGTGCTCGCGGTCGATTTTGCCAAATATGGCCGGATGCTCACAAGTGGACGCGACGGCATGTTCCGGCTCTGGTCGGCCGATGGCGAAAAGCAGTTGGAACTGCCTGTCGAAGGCGGACTCCCTGTCTCCGCGTCATTCCTCGACGACTCCGCAGCAGCAGTCGTGGGAACATTCGACGGTTCGCTGCACGTCTTCGATCTGACAGTGAAGTCACGAACACAGTTGTTCAGCACGGCTGAGGTGAGGAGTGGAGGAGTGGAGGAGGAGAGAGGTGAGGAGGTGAGGAGGTGAGGAGGTGAGGAGGTGAGGAGTGGATTTCAAAGAGCGAAAGAAATGTCAGAACTGGTGGATTGTGCAATGAAGCATCAGCAGCAGCTTGAGAAACGAACACATGAGGGCGGCCCGCGCGCGCGCATGGCTCACCGTCGGTCTCCCCTTTTCCTCACCTCCCTCATCCTCACCTCCCTCCTCGCCGGAACGGCCCACGCGCAATTCGGCTACACCGTCGAACTGCTTTACCCGCAGGTTGGTCAGGCTGGAACGACTGTCGATGTCACGATCGAAGGGAATTTTCTGCACGATCCACAGGAAGTGCTGTTCTATCAACCGGGTATCCGCTGCACGAAACTGACCCCGGTCACGGAAGTGACTCACTTTCAGAGTGGCTCCGTCCGGAAAGTTGACGAAGGCAACGCGGCTCGGCTGACGTTTGAAATCGCCAAAGACGCGGAGCCCGGCGAGTATCAGTTGCGGGTACGGACACGCGACAACCTGTCGGAACTAATGACGTTCTGGGTGACGCCGTTTCCTGTAGTCCATGAGCAGCATGCGTGGACCGATCGTGACGACAACGACGGCTCGCCACTACGCAATGATTCCGCGAAACACGCGCAGCCCATTGCGTTGAACTCGACTGTGTCTGGCTACCTGCCCGCCGGGCCGCCGCAGGATGACGACTGGTACTCGGTCGAATGCAAATCTGGTCAACGACTCAGTGTCGAAGTGGTCGCCGCACGACTCGGCACATATCACTACGACGGTATGAACGACCCGTCGGTCTCGATCTTCGACAGCAATCGCCGACTGCTGGGCCGCAACGATGACAATGCCCTGCACGCTCAGGATCCCGTCGTATCGGTGATCATTCCGCAAGATGGCCGCTACTTCATCCACATCCGACAGCAGATGGACTATGAAACGTCGATGCGGCATTACGCGTTGCACGTCGGCACGTTCACCCGGCCGTTGGTGGCGTTTCCGCTGGGCGGTCAGGCCGGGAAGCGGAGCAAGATTACCTTGTTGGGAGACGCGAGTGGCGAACTGATGGCCGATGTCCTGCTGCCGTCCAGCCCCGGCCCGTTCGAGGCCGCATACGTTGATGTTTTTGCCAGCGAGTCGTTTAACGGTAAGCCGCAAGCGACTGCGTTCGCCCCGCTTAGAAACACAGACGCCTTTGGCTTGCCGTTAAACGAGCCTCGCCCGCCATCGCCGAACCGCATTCACTCCGCTTCCTTTCACGATGTGTTCGAAGCCGCCGGTCGCAATGCTATAGACAATCCGCAACCGATCGACAGCACGCTCCCGCTGGCCATCAACGGCCGCATTGAATCCGAAGGCGAAGTGGACTGGTACCGCTTCACGGCAAAGAAGGGCGAACGATATCGATTGCGGGCTTATGCAAAAACGCTTGACTCTGAATTGGACGCCCGCATCTGGTTGCGACCGGCTCCGGGCAATGCAAGTCGGCGCAGCTACGACGAAGACGACACACGCTGGGAGCCTCACGATCTGGTTGGGCATCACTATCGTGAGCAGGTCAAAGACCGGCTCGACCCGATCTTCATGTTCGAACCGGACACGGACGGCGACTGGCTGATCGGCATTGGCGATACGCGCCGCGAATCCGGACCACACCACGTTTACCGCGTTGAATTCCAGCCGCATGTCGACAGTACGTTTGTCTTCTTTACGGCGTATCCCTCTCTGGATGAAATCGTTCGCGACCGGATCGTGCTGTTCCCCGGTCACAGCTACATGCACCCGATGGGAGTGCAGCCCGGCTTCGGCTCGACGTACGACGGTCCTTTGCAGCTTCGAGCAACAAACCTGCCCGAAGGCGTGACGATCAAAGCCGAACCGTTCACGCAGGACGCCGGCGTGATTCCGGTCATGTTCTCGGCCACACAAGACGCGAAGATCGGAGCCGACTTGATCGACCTGATTGTGGAGCCGGTCGATCCGAAGGCGCGCGCGAACTACCGAGGCGGCTTCATTCAAGTACTGCCAGCGACGCAGCGCCGAGGCGGTTTCGCCATGTGTTTCCACCGCACCCGCAAACTGGCTTTGGCGGTCGGCGAAGGGGCTGCCTTTGATCTCGCGATCGACCGGCCAACGATCCCGCTGGTTCGAAACGGCGAACTGGCTTTGAACGTCCGTGTCACCCGACACGCTGGTTTCGACGGCGACGTTTATTGTGAAATGGACTGGCTGCCCGACGGTGTCAATAAGCAACCGCCCCTGATCATCAAGTCTGGCGAGACGGACGCGGTCTACAAACTCCGAGCATCGGGAAATGCGCCGCCCGGCGAGTATCCGATCTCAATCACCGGCCGAGAGAACGAGGGCGGGATCGTGCGGACCGGAGCCGGATTCCACTACGTTGGGTCGCCGTTTGTGTCTCTGACAGTCGGTGAGCCGTACGTCACAATCCAGCTCGCGCGTGCCGCCATCGAACGCGACACCATTGGTGAGATCACTGCGGAAGTGACTCACCACAAACCGTTCTCGGGCGAAGCCACGCTGCAACTCGGCCGCCTGCCGTTCGGCGTCGAACAGGTGAAGCCGTTTCCAACCATCAAGTCCGACGACAAGTCGGCAACCTTCCAAGTGAAAGTCACCAATGACTGCCTCGTCGGCCAATACAAGGACATCTATTGCGAAGTCACCGTCAACGACGGCGGTCAGCAGATTCGCCAGCAAAGTGGCAGCGGCACGCTGCGCGTCGACCCGGAACGCAAAACACCAGCGACATCGGATTCACCATGAAAACATACTACCTGTTAGCGGCAGTTCTAGTGACGTGTGTTGGTAACGCTGTTCCAGTTAGCGCTGACCAGATCAGCTTCAAAAACGACGTAATGCCCGTGTTTTTTCGCGGCGGTTGTAACAACGGCGCCTGTCACGGCGCGGCCCGTGGCAAGGATGGCTTCAAGCTGTCTTTGTTCGGCTACGATCCCGATGGCGATTACTACCGGCTACTCGAAGAGTACGTCGGTCGGCGCGTGAATCTCGCCGCACCGGACAAGAGTTTGTTGCTGGAAAAGGCATCGGGCCGAGTACCGCACACCGGCGGTCGTGTCTTTGCGGAAGACAGCGAGTACTACCAGACACTGCTGCGCTGGATATCCGCTGGAGCGCCGCGAGACGACGATGACATTCCAGAACCGGTGCGACTGGAACTTATGCCAGCCAAAGTCGTGTTCGAAAAACCGGGCGGCCAGCGGCAAGCGAAAGTCGTCGCGCATTACTCGGACGGCACGCAACGCGACGTCTCACAACTGGCGGTCTACATGACCAACAACGAAGCGCTGGCGACGATCGGAAAGGACGCAAAAATCAAAGGCCTGCAGGCTGGCGGCACACACGTGTTTGCCCGCTTCGATCGATTTACGGTTGGAGCCGAAGTGATCGTGCTGCCCGAAGGCGAATTCACGTATCCCGACGCGCCCGAGCACAACTACATCGACGGGCTGGTTGACGCCAAACTCCGCGAACTGCGGATCACGCCATCGGCGCTTTGCACTGACGAGCAATTTCTGCGCCGCGCGACGATCGACCTAACCGGCAAGCTGCCAACGCCTGAGGAATACGAGCGGTTCATGCAGGCTTCCCGTAGCTCGGCTCTCCAGAGCCGAGTATCCGGTACGTCGATAGGCTCGGCTCTGGAGAGCCAAGCTACGCGTCGCGCCGCGCTCGTGGATGATCTGCTGCAGCGTGACGAATTCGGCGAAGTCTGGGCGGCTCAATGGGGCGAATGGCTGCGGATTTATACCGACACCAACCCCGGCAGCGGTACCGCGATGAAAGCCGGCTGGAACTATTACCAATGGCTCCGGGAGAACATGGTCAACAACACACCATGGGACGAACTCGCCCGCGATTTGCTGACCGGAAACGGGTCGAATCTGCGGAATCCGCCGTCGAACTACTACACCATGTTGCCTCAGGGCAAAGTCGATCCGATGAAGCTCGGCGAAGACACCGCTCAGATTTTCCTTGGCCTGCGCACACAATGTGCCCAATGTCATAACCACCCGTTCGATCGCTGGACCATCGACGATTACTACAGCTTTACATCGTTCTTCACCGGAGTTCGCCGCAAACACGGGAGCGAAGCCCGCGAGTACTACACATTCATCGACCTCGAAGCCGAACCGGCGGAACATCTTGTCGATGGCCGCCCTATGCCGCATCAATTTCTCGGCGGTGGCTTGGCAGACGTCGCCAACAAAGACCCGCGCAAAGTTCTCGCCAATTGGATGACCACTCCCGACAATACGCTCTTCCGCCGCAATCTCGCCAACCGCATCTGGGCACACTTCTTCGGCCGCGGCATCGTGCATCCGGTCGATGACATTCGGATCTCGAATCCCCCCAGCAACGAACCTTTGTTGGAAGAACTCGGTCGCCGACTCGCGGAAGACTACGGCTACGACGCGAAGAAGTTGGTCCGCGACATCTGCCTGTCGCGAACCTACCAGCTTTCGGCCCGCACGAACGACAGCAACCGCCGCGACGACTCGCGATTTTCGCATGCCTATCTGCGGCGTCTTCGCTCGGACGTATTGTTCGACTGCATCAGCGACGCGCTGGATTACAAACACCGCTTCCGTCGCTCGACAGCCGAACGGGCGGTTGTGATGTTCGAAGGCGGTCGCCGAGACGACTTCAACAACTACTTCTTTCAGACCTTCGGACAAGCCAAACGCGAAAGCGTCTGCACCTGCGAAACTCAAACGGACGCGAATCTCTCGCAAGCCCTGCACCTGATCAACGGCAAGACAATCGATGACGCGTTTCAGCGAAACCCGGTGTTGATCCCGAGTTTGATGAAGGAACACCCGGAACCAGTGGATGTTATCAAAGCACTCTTCATCCGCATCCTCAGCCGCGAGCCGTCGGAATCGGAACTCCAGGAAATTTTGAAGCTTGCGCCAGAGGGGCGTGACCAGAAGGTGGCTCGAGCCTTCTACTCGAACATCGCCTGGGCACTTGTGAATTCGAGCGAGTTCATTTTCAATCACTGACCAACGGACTGTCGCAGCTGGAATCAAGTCTCACAACCAACCGAAATCCTGTTTCGCCAACGCCCAGGTTCAGTGCGACCCAACGGTCGGTTCGGATTGAGACAAAAAGCTCCCCAGTAGGGCTCGAACTAGAGTGACGAACCGCGAGAGTGGCGACTGGATTTGAACTTCGTAAGCTTCAATCCGAAAATAGGTTCTAGCAATTGCCCTTTGTCGCATTCTTAAAAGTGCCACCTGTTTGAACTGACTGAGTTGCCATCCGTGGTTTGCTTAACTCGCTGGGATCAAACGAGAAACAGCTCGCCGCAAATGAATGCGACGAGCTGTTTTGATTTCAAGTCGGGACGACAGGATTTGAACCTGCGACCTCTGCACCCCCAGTGCAGCGCTCTACCAAGCTGAGCCACGTCCCGTTGTCATTTGTCCGTCGCGGGCGAAGAGTTTTCATTCCTGCTTCGGACGTGGGCGGATGGTA
>JADHNX010000328.1 GCA_016779365.1 Planctomycetaceae bacterium | reverse complement strand
TTACTGAAGAACAAAAGAAAAACCCCGGCGGTCGCGAAAACCGTCGGGGTTTGTTTTGCTTTCGTTTGTCGATGTCTCGAATTAACGCTTCGAGAACTGGAAGCTTCGGCGAGCCTTGCGGCGACCGTACTTCTTTCGCTCGACCATTCGGTCATCTCGAGTCAGGAATCCGCCCGTAGCCAGCACATGGTGCAGTGACGGGTCTTTAACTTGCAGAGCACGGGCAACTCCCAGGACGACGGCTCCGGTCTGGCCGGTCGTTCCACCGCCGTTAACCCGAACCCAGACGTTTACCGTGTCTCTTGTACCAGTCAGGTTGAGAGCTTCCTGCACCATCTTGCGGTCACGCTCAACGCAGAAGAACTCATCAAAAGGTTTCCCGTTGACTGTGAATTCGCCATTGCCATCTTTGATGCGAACTCTCGCCACAGAAGTCTTTCGCCGTCCGGTCCCCATCGCCACGCCGAATCGGTCGATCTTTCCGCGAACAACCGACGGAGCGACCAGTTCCTCAGCTTCAGCAGGAGCACCATCTCCCAGCGTCAACTCAGGCAGAGCACTGCCATCAGCTTCTGCAACTGGCTCGTCCGCTGGAGCTTCCGGTGCGGATGCTTGCAACTCTTCTTCCGGTGTTGGTGTTGCTTCCGCAGCTTCAACTTCGGGAGTGACGTCTTCTGAAGATGGGTTATCCGTGCTCATCAATGATTCCTGCTCATCAAGTTTTCGCCGTTTTAGTTTCCGGCTTGATGCGGCTGTTGACTTAGAACGCTGACCGTTCCTGGATTTCAGCGGCCAGGCAACAGCCGCTGCGATATTACTTTATTACTTTGCTGAAGCCATTCTCTGCGAATCGAGCTGGCCGACGTTATCTGAAAATCAGAGATTATGGCAGCAGGTGTTCCGGGAACGGCTGCGGATTCTGCGCCTGGTGCTCGTGCTCAGTGCCGCAGACCAGACGAAGCTTTTCGATCATTCGGCGTGCCAGTTTATTCTTTGGCAGCATTCTGCGAACGGCTTCGTACAGAATTTTTTCCGGCTTTGTATCGAGCAGTTTAGCTGCCGTTGTGACCTTACGACCGCTCGGGTATCCCGAGTAGGTTTCGTAAGTTCGGGTTTCCATCTTCGAGGTGTAGTAAGGGTGCGTGGGATGACGACCTTCTGCCCCCGAAAATCGGACCTTGTCAGCGTTTAGCACGATGACAACATCACCACAATCGACGTGCGGTGTGTAGCTGGCCTTGTGCTTTCCCATCAGCACTGTCGCGATCTGCGTCGCAATTCGGCCAACAATCATCCCGTCGGCATCGAGAACCAGCCAGTTTGGCGTGGTTTCCTGCTTCTTTGCCATCGAAGTTTTCTGAGTAATCACCGGCACGTTTCTCTACCTTAATCAGACGCAAATGTATCGTTCAGAAATGCTGCAACGAATCGTCGTAGCCTGTTTGACTGTAATCAGTTACGCAGAATCTTCGCAGAAGAGGTTGCGAAGGAACGCGGAAGGTTAGCGAGATTCATCCGGCGATTCAACCTGGCCAGTCAAAATAGCGGGCAAGCTGGTCTGTGATCGGAATCCCGGCACCGGTGACTGCAACTTTCCGGAGACAGGAAGGGCGAATCGGCCCGCAGAACCCTTCCGAGTGTCGTTCAGAAACTGACTTACACCGGCTTAATCTTCGTCAAGAATTTTCTGCCAGAGTTCTCGAATCTGCTTGAGACGGCGTTCCACCGTTCGAGTCGTGATGTCGAGTTTGTCGGCAATTTCCTGGTGCGTGAACCCTTCAATCTTGAGGGCGGCGACTCGCTGAGCTATTTCGTCGGGAAGCTCAGCCAGCAGCTTTCGGGTCTGGTCGGCCATGACGGCAGCGATGTCTGGAGACGGATTTCCAGAGGTCAGCCGGTCAAATCCTCCGGAAGCGTTGCCCTCGTTTTTTTGAGACATGACTGCCGAATCGCCGCGTACGTCACCGCCGCCGCGTTTCTGGCGATGGCCCCGTTCGATGGCGGCAGCGGCTTTGCGAGTTGTGATGACCATGAGCAGTCGCCACAACTTTTCGCGATGGTCCAACTCGGGAAACCGTCCGGCAGAGATGCCAGCGAGCAGACTCTTGAACGCGATGACGGCGACGTCTTCCTCGTCCTGCACGCGTCTTGAAGAGTCTTTCAGGCTGCGGCGAGCGACCTCGACAATTCGTTCAGAATATCTGTCCCACAATTCCTGGGCCGCAGCTTCGTCGCCCAGACGCACCTGCTCGATCAGCCCCGTCACGTCGCTGACATCGCTCAATCCGTCCGGTTCTTCATCCAGAACGTGCGGGTCGTCGGTCGGCCTGTTTCCCGGATCGCGAAGCATGAACTGCAGAATCGGCCCTCGCTTGCCGAGTCGCACAACGGTGCCGGATTCCACGAACAGGGTGTCAACTTTGTCCCCATTCGCGTAAGTCCCGTTAACGCCGAGGTTGTAGTACTCCCAACGCTGGCCGTCATGCAGCAACACAGCGTGACAGCGGGAAACCTTTCCCCCCTGGTCCTTGATCGTGACGTCGGACTCTGAAGACCGACCAATCGAGATTGTGTCTGGCGGGCTGAATTCCTGCTGAAAAACCACGTCGCCCTCGTTGGAGACGACTGTAATTTTCAGACGCTGCATTGACGAAGCCTTACCGGGCATTCGGGCCGTCCCATTGATAAACTCGGAGAATGTGGGGGCGATGAGATTTGGTGTCGAGCAGGTTGCGTGTGAAACAGTCAGAGTTTGTTGCCGTCGCAACGCGCTTCGAAACCGTACCCATGACACTGAGAACTGCCCGAAATAATCCACAGAAACGCGACAGCAGCCCAAATATCGCGCGACCAGACAGCATCGCCTCGTGTTGACTGGAAATTCGGCCTGATGCGTAAACGACTGAAGGAAATTCAGGCTGGCCGCAGTATGTTCATTAGTTTCTGGCGATTGCCAGTCGCCGATTAACATGCAGATCGAGAATCGGCCAGCAAGGTGCGTCCTGGGACACATGCAGCGACGTCTCCATTGGTAATCGAACGTCCGTAAGAGTACATCGTACGGGTAAGGAGTAAATTGGCAGGAGATTCAGTTATGCAGTTTCGCACGACAATGCTGATAACGATTCTGATCGCCAGCTTCCTTCCGAATCAGCGTTTGATGCTGGCTGCCGAGCCGGCACCGCCGCCCCACTCGTGGAAGCAGGCCGCCGTTGCGGCTGACCACCCAGTTGCCAGCGAAGCGGGCGTCGAGATGCTGCGTCAGGGTGGCAACGTCGTCGACGCTGCCGTGGCGGTTGGATTTGCGCTGTCCGTGCTTCGTCCGGCGAGTTCCGGCATGGGCGGCGGCGGATTCATGGTTATCTGGGATGCGAAGAACCGGCAGTCGATCGCGCTGGATTATCGTGAGCGTGCGCCGCTGGCGGCAACTCGCGACATGTACGCCGAAGGCGGCAGCAAAGCCAGTCAACGAGGTGCTCTGGCCGTTGCCGTGCCGGGGCATGTTCGAGGTCTGTGTCACGCGCTGCAGAAGTTCGGAACGCTCCCGCTGAGCACGGTCCTGCAACCGGCGATTCGCATTGCGAAGGATGGCGTTTCGCTGGACGCTCACGAACTGGCAGTCCGCCGAAGCAGTATTCAGTCGACTCGAAGACTCAGCAAAGAATTCTCAGGACTCTGGACTGGCTATCTGGGCAGTGGAGAACTGCCAGAAACAAACGACGATGGAACGCCGTTTCTCTGGAAGTCGCCGCAGTTGCCGGCTCTGGAACTACTCGCCCGCGACGGTGTCGACTCTTTTTATCGAGGCCCGATCGCTGAAAGCATTGTCAGTCATCTCGAAAGTCGAGGTGGCCTTCTCACGCTCGAAGATTTCCGGCAGATGGATGTCGTCGAGCGTCGCCCGCTTTCCGGCGATTTTGATGGCATGCAGATTGTGGCCATGCCGCCTCCGTCCAGCGGCGGAGTGGCGATCATCGAATGCCTCAACATCCTTACCTGGCTTGAGAAAAACAAACTGAACGGTCGTCTGGAAACTCTCGGTCACAACTCCCCGAAGTATCTGCACCTTCTGGCCGAAGCGCTTAAACATTCGTTCGCCGACCGAGCGACGTGGCTGGGCGATCCGGATTTCGTCGACATTCCGGTATCGCGTCTGACAAGCCCCGAGTACGCCGCGAAGCTCGGGCAAAGGATCAGTCTGAATGCGACGCGACCGCTGAAAGACTACGGTCGATACCTGCCGATTAACGATGGAGGCACGTCGCATTTTTCGATCATCGACGCCGCAGGAAACGCCGTCGCCTGCACCGAAACGATCAACACCGTCTTTGGCAGTTGGGAAGTGGATCCGGAATTCGGAATCGTCCTGAACAACGAAATGGACGACTTCGCCGTGCGGCCCGGCGAGCCCAACGCCTTTGGACTCATTCAGTCCGAAGCCAGCGCCGTCGGCCCACGCCGAAAGCCTTTGTCGAGCATGTCGCCGACGATTCTCGTTCGAGACGGGAAGGCAGTCTTTGTGGCCGGAGCGTCTGGCGGCCCGAGAATTATCAGCTCCACATTGCAGGTTCTGCTGAACATGACTCGGTTCGAAATGTCGCCGACCGAGGCGCTCAGCAAGCCTCGCATCCACCATCAGTGGCTGCCCGAAACGCTGCTGCTGGAGTCGCCGCTCGACACCACCGTGGCCGAGAAATTGCAGAGCTTTGGCCACGCAACGGCGAAGCGAGACAAGCAGGCAGTCTCGCAGGCCGCCCGCTTTACGAGCAAAGGTCTCGAAGCAGCCAGCGACGCCCGCAAGCACGGTCGCGGCGCCGGTTTCTGAAGCAGTCGACTCCTAATAAATGTCGCCAATGTCGCCTTAAACGCTGCCGAAAAAACGCACACAGAGGACACCGAGAGGCACTCAGGGACAACTCTTTGCCCACTGTGATCTCTGTGGCTGAAATTTTCGTGTGCGGCTGGCTTTGCAAGTCAGGTGTGCCACTCGCTTTGCGAGTGCAGAATTTCGCGCCAACGCGAATTACAAAATTCTCTGGCCGAGCCAGTAGCACACTTTTTCAAAGACCTGTCAGCCCTTCACGACGCCGATCGGGCGCATTCTGGCAACCTTCTTCGAGATGCCAGCTCGGTCCACCACGTCGACAACCAGGTTGACGTCTTTGTAAGCGTCGGGTTGCTCTTCAGCGAGACCTCGCCAGCTTTGAGCTTTGGCGATTACACCTCGTGCCGCAAGTTCTCGATCGATGCGTCGCCCTTTAGCTTCTTTGACAGCGCGAGTTCGGCTCATCAGCCGACCCGCTCCGTGACAGGTCGTTCCGAAAGTCTGCTCCATACTCCCCGGCTGACCGGTCAGCACCCAACTCGCTCGCCCCATGTCGCCGGGAATGAGGACCGGCTGGCCGATCGTCTGGTATCGCTCGGGGATTTCGAAATGCCCTGCCGGGAACGCTCGCGTCGCCCCTTTTCGATGAACCCAGACTTTCTTATCAACACTGTCGATGCGGTGTTCCTCGAACTTCGCGATGTTGTGAGCGACATCGTAAACCAGGCTCATGTTCAGGCTCTGCCACGATTCTGAGAAAACCTTTTCGAAGACCTCACGAGCTTGCCACATCAGCAACTGACGATTGCACCACGCGTAGTTTGCAGCCGCTCGCATGGCTCCGACGTAGTGGCTGCCTTCCGGACTGTCGATCGGTGCGCAGGCCAGTTGTCGGTCAGGCAGTTCGATTCCGTACCGCTCGGGAACCCCTCTCAGTAGGCGCAGAGCGTCGTCGCAAACCTGGTAACCGAGCCCGCGCGAGCCCGAGTGAATCATCACGCAGACCATTTCTTTGGCCAGACCCATCGCTGTTGCAGCTGTTTCGTCGACGATGGCTTCGACGACCTGAACTTCCAGAAAATGGTTTCCGGAGCCCAGCGTTCCGCACTGGCTGCGGCCTCGTTCGATAGCGCGGTCGCTGACGTTGTCCGGTTCGGCTCCGGCCAGGCAGCCGCGAGCTTCGGTGAACTCAATATCGTCGTCGGTTGCCAGCTCTCGACCTTTGAGGAACGGCACGCCCTCAGCCATCAGTTGCCGAAGTTCGGACTCCGAGAAGTGGTACTTTCCTTTTCGACCGGTACCGGCAGGGACGCTCTTGAACAGGCTGTCAATCAGCCGCTCCAGGTGCGGTTTGACGTCCTGGTAAAACAGGTTCGAACGAAGCAAACGGACTCCACAGTTAATGTCGTACCCGACGCCTCCCGGCGAAATGACTCCACCTTCGTTGGGATCGGTCGCGCAGACGCCGCCGATCGTGAATCCGTATCCCCAGTGAATGTCCGGCATGGCCAGACTCGCGACCTGAATTCCTGGCAGGGTCGCAACGTTAGCGACCTGGTCTGGCGCCTGATCACTTCGCACCTGTTGGATCAGGTCGTCGCTTGCGTAGATCAGCCCGTCGACTCGCATGTCAGACCGGTAGCTGCGAGGGATCCTCCAGCAATAGTCGTTCACCCGTTCAAGGGGGCCGTGAAATCCTTTTTTGTCCATGATGTGTGCCTTGC
>JADHNX010000327.1 GCA_016779365.1 Planctomycetaceae bacterium | reverse complement strand
GCGACTGAAGAGGTTCAATGGCCGGTCATTATCGCCGTCCTGACAACCATTGCCGCGTTCGCACCGCTGCTCTTTATTCAGGGAACCATCGGCGACTTCATGGGTGAACTGCCCATCGTCGTCATGGCGGCATTGAGCGTCTCGCTGGTCGAAGCGCTGGTCATCCTGCCCTCGCACCTGCGAAAACTGCCCAGCCCTGACGAAGAGGAACGACGACGCAAAGCGGCCGGGGAGCCTGGTCGGTTCCTCAAAACCTTTCATCGCCTGCGAAATGCCCAGGAACGATTCGTCGTCGAGGTTCTGCAAACCCGGTACGAGAAATTTCTACGGAAGGCACTTCGCTGGAAGTTCCTCACCATCTGCATCGCCGTCGCCACGATGTGCATTTCGTTTGGCCTCGTCGCAGGCGGCATCGTTGAGTTCGTCTTCGTCCAGGATATGGACAGCGAGACTGTCATCTGCGACATCGAACTGCCCATCGGCAGCCCATCTGACCGGGTCCGTGCTCGTGTCATGCAGATCAGCGACTTCGTTAAGAAGGCTCCTGAAGTTGTCAGCGTTCAGGCTTTCGTCGGGATCCAGGTCGACGTTGCCGGCGAAGGCGCGGTGGGCTTCAAGAATCAGTCACACCTTGGACAACTGGTTGTCGAGTTGCAGGAGTCGGACGCTCGTGAACGCGCTGGTGGGCGATCGAGCAACGAACTGCTCGCCGAGTGTCGCGAGTTCACTCGAAAGTTGCCCGAGATCAACGCCGTTCGCTGGCTGGCATTAAACGGAGGCCCTGGTGGCAAGGACGTCGTCGTCAGAGTCAGCGGAGCCGAGACCGAAGAACTTGTCGAAGTGGCATCGCTGATTCGAGAAGAAGTTGGCAGCTACCAGGGCGTCTTCGATCTGGACGATGACTTCGACGCCGGGCAGCGCGAGGTGCAACTTCGATTATTCGAGTCGGCTGGTGCCAGCGGTGGCTCGGTCGCGGCACTGGGGTCGCATGTTCGGTCCGCTTTGTACGGCCGCGAGGCTCGACGAATGACTCGCAACCGCGAAGACGTTCGCATCATGGTGCGGTATCCGGAATCGTTTCGCGAAAGCGTCTACAACCTGGAGTCGATGTGGATCCCGACCGGGACGGTTGTCGGCCAGCGTCGCTGGATTCCTTTGCGGCAGATCGCAGAACTCACCGAAACCGACGGCGTCACCTCACTGTATCGCAGCCAGAATTCGCGAGCGGTCACCGTCTACGCCAACGTCGACGATCAACAGGGCAACACGTCGGACATTCTGAAGGGCGTGCAGAAGAAATTCGACGAGAGCATTCTGCCCGATCATCCAAACGTGAATATCGAATTTCTGGGCAGCTTCGAAGAGATGCGAAAGTCGTTCGCCGGGCTGAAGCTCGCGTTCCCCGTCGCGCTGCTGCTGATTTACATGATGCTCGCCGGCCTGTTCCGTTCGTACGGTCAGCCTCTGGTCGTGATGGCGGCGATCCCGTTCGGAATCCAGGGAGCTATCATCGGGCACCTGTTGACCAATAACCCGATCACCATTCTCAGTCTGATCGGAATGGTGGCTCTCAGCGGAATCCTGGTGAACGATTCGCTGGTTCTGGTCGACTTTATTAACAGCCGAGTCCGCAACGGCATCGACCATTTCGAAGCCAGTATCGACGGCGCCAAGCTCCGCCTGCGAGCGATCCTGCTGACAACGCTCACCACCGCCGCCGGCCTGACTCCGCTGATGTTTGAAACCAGCTTCCAGGCAAAATTCATGATCCCGATGGCGGTGACGCTGACCTTCGGGCTGATCTTCGCAACAGCGTTGACGCTGGTCATCGTCCCGGCGCTGAACCTGATCTTCCTGGAACTCCGAGGGCAAACGCCAGGCGATGTTTGAGCTGCGTCTCGTCGTCTCAGTTGGTTGAGCATCCGAGCGTTGGTAAAGTGTCGGGCTTCCGATTTCCTCAGCCAACCCGCGAGTCCCGCCCTTCGGAGTTCACCCCATGAGACGTCTTGCTCTGTCGCTGTTTCTGATGTTTGTCTGCACGGCCACGCTTTCTGCCGAGGACAAGGCGAAACTTAAAGGACTGATCATTACGGGCGGGTGCTGTCACGATTATGACAATCAGAAACTGATCATCGAGCAGGGACTCAGCCAGCGGATCAGCATCGATTTTGACGTCGTTCACGAAGGCGGCACCGGGCGCGACCACAAAGTTTCGGTCTACAGCCAGCCCGGCTGGGCGAAAAAGTACGACGTCATCGTCCACAACGAATGCTTCGGCGGCGTTGCCGATGACAAATTTGTCAAAGCGATTGCTCAGGCACACTTTGAAGGCGTTCCGGCGGTCTTCATCCACTGCTCACTGCACAGCTATCGGACGGCTCCCGTTGGAGCAGACGCCTGGCGGGAACTGATCGGCGTCACGTCACGACGGCACGAAAGCAAGCACCACGTGGTGGCTCAAAACGTCAACGAACATCACCCCATCATGGCCGGCTTCCCGCTTGAATGGACCACGCCCAACGGCGAGCTTTACATCATCGAAAAAGTCTGGCCGAACGCGACGCCGCTTCTGCAGGCTTACGGAAAAGGCACAAAGCAGGTTCATACCGTCGCCTGGATTAATTCGTTCGGCAAAGCGAAGGTCTTCGGGACATCGCTCGGCCATCACAACGAGACGATGAACAACGACGTCTGGCTCGGCATGTTCGCTCGCGGAGTCCTCTGGACCTGTGGCAAGCTCGACAATGACGGAAAACCAATGGCCGGCTACGAAGGAACCGGCATCAAGCCAATCGAGTTGCCAAAACTGGAACCAGTTCCGGAGAAGCAACCTGCGAAGAAGAAGCCTGCAAAAAAACAGTAGCCAACCACTAGAAGCCAGCCACCAGCCATGCACATACAAGACGGATATCTCAGTACCAGTGTCTGCCTCGCGACGGGAGCGATCTCGCTCGGCGCGGTGGGGTACAGCCTGCATCGAATGAAAGACTCGCTGGGTGAGCGAACCGTTCCGCTCACCGGAATGATGGGGTCGCTGATTTTTGCCGGGCAGATGGTCAACTTCCCGATCGGCCTGCCAGTCTCCGGGCACCTGATGGGCGGAGTCCTCGCCGCGGCGATTCTTGGACCGTGGGCCGGCTGCGTCGCAGTGACGCTGGTTCTAGTGGCTCAGTGGGCATTGTTTTCCGACGGTGGACTGCTTGCTTTGGGAGCCAACGTTTTACACATGGCCGTGATCGGCTCCATCGGTGGTTACGCGGTGATGACGACCGTTCGCAAGTTACTGGGCGGTGGTTATCGCGGGACGGTTGCCGGTTCGGTCGTTGCTGCGTGGCTGGCGGTGCTGGCGGCTTCGGCTGTGTTCTGTCTGGAATTTCGGCTGTCTTATTCAGCAGCTGATTTTGATTTCGGAAACATCTTCACCCTGATGGTGACTCTGCATGCGTTGATCGGAGTCGGCGAGGCCATCATTACCGGCTTCGTTGTCAGCGTGATTTATCAACAACGAGCCGACCTGATCGACGCTGCTCAGACGTCGCGAAACTCCGCTGCCGCATCCGTCAGTCGGGTTGTTGCCACCGGACTTGTTTGCGCTCTCGCCGTGGCCGCGTTTGCGGCACCGTTCGCTTCCGGGTTGCCCGACGGTCTCGACTCAGTGGCCGATCGCTTCCGCATCGCCGCTGCCGACCAATCAGTCAGCGGACTGTTCACCGACTACGACACCATTCCGATGGCCGGCTGGCAGAGTCTGTCGGTTTCTGTCGCTGGCATCGGCGGGTCACTTGCCGTTTTTGCAGCCGCTTTACTGATTGGCCGAGCCATCCCGATGAACTCACCGACCATCGCCGCCGAGGCATCCGGTGAGTGACTTCTGGGATCGATACGGTCGCTCGGTTTCAATCTGCCACCGTCTGCCGCCCGTCCTGAAACTCGCACTGGCGATCAGCGTCATCGTAGCCGGAGTCGCCATCCCCGTTCGTTACTGGCCGGCGTACGGAGTTCTCGGGTGCCTGGTTTTCGCAGGGCACAGCATCGCGGGAATTCCGCTCGGCTATCTCATCAAACGACTGTTGATCTTTCTGCCGTTTGTCGGGTCGATGGCGATTTCTCTGCCGCTTTCTCAGGGGCTTGACCGCGGTTGGGATCTGATGTGGCAAATCATGTTTCGAGGATGTCTGGCATTTCTCGTCAGCCTCTGGCTGGTCAACGTGATGCCGTTCGAACAGCTGCTGGTCACGCTTCGCAAGCTGAAAGTCCCCGCTGTCGTCGTCGCCATTCTCGCCTTCATGTACCGATATGTTTTCGTCGTGTGGGACGAGCTGGACAAAATGCGGACCGCCCGAAATGCAAGAAGCTTCTCGGGCGGCAGTCTGTGGTTTCGCTGGAAGACGCTATCGCAAATGATCGGGATGTTGCTGATTCGGTCGCTCAATCGGGCCGAGCGAATTCACGGCGCGATGTGTTCACGAGGCTGGGATGGCGAAGTCCGCTGGCTCGACGATCAGAACTGACGCTGACGGACTGCGAACGTCGCCCTTCCCACCTCTTGACGATCGGAAAAGACGGATCGTCGTCTCACTCGCGATTCGTCGAGCCATCTGAAAAATCAGACCGGCACAGTCAGCCGAATTCGTCAAATCCACACAGATTCACGGCTTTTCAGGCGGCACACTCTCTGTTCGAGGCCGATCCAGAAACAGCAGGTTCGTGTGATTTGACACGGATCAAGTCCGGCGAGGCTGCTACAATTCTCGGCGACCACGGTTCGCGGCACTGGTTCATGTCGCGAATGACAGTCTGGCAAACACACGTTCGTTTCACAAAGGACAATGAAAATGAAGAGTTATCTCCCCATGTTTGTCCTTGCGGTGGCCATTGGCTGCTCGCAGGGAAGCGCCCCCGACGCGGTGACGGAAAGCACGACCGACCTCTCGACCGTGCCAGCCTCAACGGAAGTCGCCGAAGTCGGCATGGAGTTGCCGGGCGAATCAGCGACAAAAATCGAATTCTTTTGCCCAGGCATGACCTGAGGCGGCTGCCGCGCAACGGTCAAAGGATCGTTGCTGTCGCTACCGGGTGTAGCGAACGTCGAAATTGATGCCGATGCCAGAACCGCCACCGTGTCCGTCGAGGCCGGAAAATTTGATGCCGCCAGGGCAATCACTGCCCTGAAGAATTCAGGATTCCCAGCCGACAAGGTCAAAGCCATCGAGACCGCCGCTGAAGACGGAGCTGACGCTCCTGCCGAAGAATCAGCAGCGCCGGCTGAAGAAACCGAGTCAACGGAAGCCACTTCCTGATTCGCTGAGCAAATTTTTTCTGAACCACAAAGCAGCTGCGGGATGATGAATCTCGCGGCTGTTTTTGTGCGCCGAGAATCCCTGGAAATCTCAGTCGTAAAGGATGTTCCGACGGAAAGTTCCAACGGGAACTTCGTGAAAAACGTGTTTCGAACTTTGAGTCTTCGCCACAGTCGGCGTGAATCTGTGCAACTCTTTCAGAGCCAGAAATAGCCACCATTCAACCTGAAAGCCGCCGCTGCGCGGTGCAACCAGCCTGTTGGGTAAAACGCGTGCTGCGTACTTCTTGCGTCCGTATTCTCGTCAGTTGTCGAATGCACGATTAATCTTTCCGCTATCTCCCAGCGGTGCGTCCAGACACAAGCTGCGGATAGACTACTCGACCGCGACGGAAAGAGTCCGTTGCGGGACTGCACTTCTTGAACTTGTGACCTGCCAGGAAACCAACGATGTCTGATAAACCAACGATCGCCGGCAAAGCTCCCATCAAAGTGTCGCTGGAAGCTGGAAAGAAATACGCGTTCTGCACCTGCGGACTTTCGGAAGGGCAACCCTTCTGCGACGGCAAACACAAGGGCACGGCGTTCGTTCCCAACGTCTTTACGGCTGAGAAAGATGAAGACGCTCACTTCTGCGCCTGCAAACACACCGGTAACGAACCTCGCTGCGACGGCACTCACAAGAACCTCGACTAAGCCATCATTCCGTTTTCTGAACGCAGAGGACGCCGAGGAAAATCCGAGAAGTTACGGGACGGTTATCCTTTCTCTATTCAAGTCCTCAGCGAACTCTGCGTTCCGTTCCCCGATGAAGAAAGTGTTGACTCCGATGTTCAACAGACTCCTCGTTCCCTGCCTGCTCGCCACTCTGTTCGTCGGTCCGACTTTCTCGAAATCCGCCGAGCCGAATCGAAACATCATCCGACGAGGTTCTTATACGAACTCGCAGATCAAGTTCGAGCGGGAGAAGAAAGGGCACGTCGCCTTCATCGGCGGATCGATCACCGAGATGAACGGCTACCGCCCGATGGTCTGTGAAGATCTGCAGAAGCGGTATCCCGATACGAAGTTCTCCTTCACCGCCGCCGGCATCTCGTCGACGTGTTCCACGACGGGGGCGTTTCGCCTGAACCGGGACGTCCTCTCGAAAGGGCCGGTTGATCTGTTCTTCATCGAGTTCGCCGTGAACGATGATCAGGACGCCGGCCACGCTCGCCGGGAATGTATCCGAGGCATGGAAGGCATCATTC
>JADHNX010000326.1 GCA_016779365.1 Planctomycetaceae bacterium | reverse complement strand
TCGGGCACTTCCGTAAACGCCCGTTTGGCAATGCCGCACGGACACGGAGTTCCCGGCAGCTCTTCAAAGTCAACAATCTGCCAGAGTGGCTCGACGGTATTGCTCATGCTGAGTGCTCCGGCGGAAAAGGGGGATGTGGCGATGCCGTGGCATGGTCGGATTCGTATCGCACGTGCGGCGCGAGCCATTTTTTCAACACTCGCCGGACAACTCTCAACCTATCCTGCACCGTTCCAGATCGACTGCGCCGAGCTGTGAGCGGTGTTTGAAACAAGTGCCGATGCTCCAGATTCTGAGCGGGCTCCCGCGAGGAAACAACGTTGGCGGCAACTGGATCACTTCCAAAAGTCTCTGATGTCACAATCCACGTCAACGGCGGCTTCGACTCACCACTTGGCTGTGCGCGTTCCCCGCTCGCGAGATGCGTCACCAATACACAGGATTCTTGAACGCGTTGACGCAAGTGCATGATCCTGTCAGCGTTTCAAAGGATGTTCCACTGAGCGATTGACCAAGCCAGCCGTCTGGTTGTGAAAGCCGGAAGGGAGCTTTAATTGTTGCGGGAGATATCTGTTGAAAACCAACTTTCCGATAAAAGTTTGGATCTCCATATGTGAGCACGAAATCTACCCCTCGATCTGTCAGGTCGCTCAATCCGTGGCTGATCAAAGCCTGGCCAATGCCCTCACGCTGTCGGTCGCTTCGCACAGCAACGGGACCAAGGATGTATGAATCGCAGTTGTTGTCGAATTCGAGTCGCGTGAAAAAGATGGACGCAACCACGCAATCGCCATCGACGGCAACGTAGTTGAATAAGTCGCCATCGACCGTAGTCTCAAAAAGGTCTGCAGCGAGTTTGCCAATCAACGCACCTTCGGCTTCACCATCGGATGTGGCGAACACGGACTTGAATAGGTCCACGATGACGTTTGCTTCTTCCGCGTTGTACTGTCTGAGATTCACGCGTTTGCCTTCCAGCACATGGCTTAACCGGTGCAGCGGAACGGCGCAAGCCGACCGATCCCAGGAAACAGGGGGCTTGCGCCACCGTTGAAATTGATCCGGCAACTTGATTTCTCGCGAGTGCTTGTATCGTTACATGTAGTCGGGGAGTTCTGATGCTGGTGAGTATCGAAGAGGCTCCATCGTAAAGGATGCTCGACCCTGGCTCTGGCTGCGTACCGTCGACGAATAGCCAAACATCTTTGCCAGGGGAGCTTCCGCCTCGATGACGTGCAGGTCGCCTCTGACCTCAGTCCCCGTCACGATCGCTCGCCGTGAGTTCAGGTCGGATTGAATCGGGCCCGTCGAATCATCGGGGCAGGTGATCTCCAGCTTCATGATTGGTTCGAGGACAACGGAAACAGCATTCTGCAGGGCCGACTGAAATGCCTCGCCGACGGCGGCGTAGATTGCCGTCTCGTTCGTGACACCGGCACGGTGCTGAAAGTCCGTAATGACCACTTTCAACTGAGTCATCGCGAATCCCTGGATCCCTGTTTGAGCTTCGTCGCGAACAGCACTCATCAGAACAGCACGATGAATCGCCGGCAGGTCGCGAAGGTCGATCTCGCTGGAAACGTCGACCCCAATGACATCCGATGCTGGCGAAAGTCGCAGCTTCACCGCAGCGAAGTTCGGTCCCGTCGATGTTTCTTTGTCGAAGGTGCCTTCGACGGAGATCGGCGAGGAGATTGTTTCTTTGTAGGTGACTCGCGGTTTGTGGACTCGGATTTTCAGGTTGAATTCCCGTTCCATACGGTTCTTCAGAACTTCCAGGTGCAGTTCCCCCATACCCGAGATAATTGTTTGCCCAGAATCCTGATCGGTCGACGAAGCGAATGTTGGATCCTGAAGTGCCAGACGCCCCAGCACTTGCTCGAGCTTGTCTTTGTCGCCGCTGGTTTCCGGTTCAACAGCCATCGAAATGACCGTTTCCGGAAACGTAATCTGTTCAAGAATAATCGGCGACTTGAGGTCGCAAAGAGTATCGCCAGTCACGGAGTCTTTGATTCCGACAACGCCGACGATCTCACCAGCCTGGGCAGAGTCCTGTTCAATTTTCTCTCGCGAGTCCGCCTGAATGTGCCACAGACGTGTAATGAATTCCTTCTTACCCGTACGGGGGTTGAGCATACGGGAGCCGCTTGCAATCGTTCCCGAGTAGACTCGCATGAAGTATAGATCGTTATGTTTATCGGCGACGATTTTGAAGATCAATCCGCAGAATGGAGCCTTGGAATCAGGTGCCCGCGTGATGATTTCCGGGGCGACTCCAGTCGGTGCTGATGTCGCAACACCATTCACGGGGGGGCGTTCGAGAGGACTCGGCAGGAAGTCAACAACTCCATCGAGGACCGGTTGGACTCCAACGCACTTCAACGCTGTGCCAGCAAAAACGGGCGTCAGCTTTCCTGCAACTGTCGCGCTGCGGATCGTTTTTCGAAGCTGCTCCGCCGAGAGATCTTCTTCGGCAAAGTAGACTTCCATCGCTTCGTCATCGAACTGGCATGCTATGTCGATCAGCCCGATTCGCAAGGTTTCAACGTCATCGGTTAACTCTTCCGGGATCGCGACCTCAACCATCTTCCAGTTGTCGTCTTCCCCGGAAAACGTGAGAAGCCTTCGATTGAGCAGATCGACTACGGTGCGGTCTGGGTCAAGGCCGGCGACGCTTCCGATGGTTGAAAGCGGGATGGTGATCGGGACAAGCTGCCTGTCGGAGCCGGTGCTTTCACAAAGTCGGGTTTTGATTTCGTCAAATGTTCGCTGGTAGTCAGCACCAATTCTGTCAATTTTATTGATGAAGCAGATTCGCGGAACGTTGTATCGATCGGCCTGTCGCCAGACTGTTTCACTTTGTGCTTCGACCCCCTCGACGGCACTGAAAACCACTACCGCACCGTCAAGAACTCGGAGCGAACGCTCAACTTCGGCGGTGAAATCGACATGCCCTGGAGTGTCGATGATATTGACCGTTGCTCCGTTCCAGGATGTCGTCACGCATGCTGAATAGATGGTAATTCCGCGTTGAGCTTCTTCGGGATCAAAGTCCGTCGTCGTCGTACCGTCATCGACCTCGCCCATCCGATGCGACGTACCAGCGAAATAAAGGATGCGCTCCGTCGTGGTCGTCTTTCCGGCGTCGATGTGTGCAATGATGCCAATGTTGCGAACGAGTTCCATCTTGCCGGCCATTGTGTTTCTCGCTGAGCAGTGGTTTCGAGTTAAGTCGCTCAGGCTCAGAAACCTGTAAGCGAAACCTGAGTTAGAGAGCTGACGCCTCACAACGAAAGGCCAGTCATCGACCCGCCAGTTCCTTGCCTGCGTACGCACAACGAGCCGACGAAGCGCAAATGCTTCGCCGGCTCGGGGAAATCCTGCAAGATCGGTTCTTACGCGAAGTGCGAGAACGCCTTGTTTGCATCGGCCATGCGATGCACATTGTCCCGTTTAGTAAAGGCTGCACCTTCGCGTCGGTAAGCTGCCATCAGCTCATCGGCGAGGCTGTTTGCTGTTGGGCGTCCTTTTTTTCCACGAACAGCTTCAAGCATCCAGCGAATCCCGAGAGCCTGGCGTCGCCGTGGACTAACGGGAGTGGGAACCTGATAAGTGGCTCCACCAACTCGCTTGGATCGGACTTCGATGTGAGGCTTCACGTTTTCCAGCCCGACTGCGAAAACCGTGTAAGGCTCGACGTCGGTCATGCGTTTTTCAATGATTTCCAAGGCATTGTAAAACACCTGGGTCGCGACGCTCTTCTTGCCGTCCAGCATCAGACAGTTGATGAATTTTGTGACGAGCTTCGAATTGAAACGTGGATCCGGCTCAATGTCACGATGTGTTGGCACATACTCTGCGCCCATTGCTTCGCTCAAGGTACTGTTCCCGAAGTTGGTCGAGAATCTCTTCCCGCAGTTTAAAAAGATCAGCCTGCCAATCAGGCTGAGATGTCACTACTAAACATAAGCTCAAGCGACGCAATTCAGCATGCCGAGCACTACTATCGCTTCTTAGCGGCTACTGCCCCGCCCTTTTTGGCCCCGTACCGGCTGCGAGCCTGTTTACGGCCATTCACCCCGAGTGTATCAAGCACTCCGCGGATGATTTTATAACGAACACCAGGAAGGTCGCGGACACGACCACCACGTACAAGCACGATCGAGTGCTCCTGGAGGTTGTGGCCTTCACCAGGAATGTACGCAGTCACTTCCTTCCCATTCGAAAGTCGAACACGAGCCACTTTACGAAGAGCCGAGTTAGGTTTCTTCGGAGTCACAGTCTTTACCAGAAGACAAACACCTCGTTTCTGCGGACATTCTTCCAGCAGAGGGGTCTTGCTTTTGGCTTGTTGTTTACTGCGAGGCTTCCGGATGAGCTGATTAATCGTTGGCATTAGAAAGTGAATCCTGAAATCCGTACTGATTGCAGCCTACGCAAGACTGCACGTTTACGTGTTAAAATGTGTCTGCCATCTAAACGCGTCCCTGCTCAGCAAGACTTTTCCAAGCAAGTGACAAATTAGTCTGTGTGTCTTCGTGCAGCTGCTTGATCTAAGTTTGTTCCGCATCAGTTTGTTCAGGCGCGACGTAAGAACCGAACAGAAGCGATGCGTCATTACTTTCGTTAAGCAGATTCATTCGAGCCGCCATGATCCGATCCTTCTCAGCCTGCAGCTCCTGTAAGGCTTCGGGACGAATCCTGACATCTGCATCCTGATGTGAATGGAAGCCCGTTCCGGCAGGAATTAAGTGGCCCAAGATAACGTTTTCTTTCAGTCCAACCAAGTGATCGACCTGCCCACCCAAGGCAGCTTCGGTCAAAACCTTAGTCGTTTCCTGGAACGATGCAGCTGAGATGAAACTTTCGCTCTGGACTGCCGCCTTCGTGATCCCCATAAGTTGTGTGACAGCTTTGGCTGGCCGTGCTTTTGTAAATGTAGCTGGCACACCGCCGTCCGCTTCGATTTCAGCATTAACCGCTTCAATTTCAGTTCGCAGTACGACGTCACCACGTTCGTACTCGGTGCTGCCCGGCTCAGTAACACTGACTGACTTCCGGATCTGCTGGTTGGCGGCTCGGAACTCGTACTTATCGACCGTCGCTCCCGGAAGAAGCTGAGTGTCACCGGGGTCACTCACCTTCACTTTTCGGAGCATCTGAGAAACGACAATTTCGATATGTTTATCGTCAATCTCCACTCGTTGGGATCGATAAACAGTCTGAATTTCGTGAAGAAGGTACTGCTGAACCGCCTCGACACCACTGACACGCAGAATGTCGTGAGGCACGAGCGGCCCTCGAACCAGTGCATCTCCCGCGCTTACCATATCGCCAGCGTGAACAAGAAGTGGTTTGCCCGGCGGGATGATGTGCTCAACTTCGGTCCCGTCTTCCCCCTTCACAATGATAATTCGCTTGCCACGTTTGCGTTCTTGAGGCAGCTCAATTTCCCCATCAACCTCAGCCATGATGGCCGGATCCTTAGGTTTGCGAGCTTCAAACAATTCCGTAACCCGAGGCAAACCGCCGGTGATGTCCTGAGTACCTGATGCTTCACGCGGAGTCTTTGCGACGACCGAACCAGCATTTACGACGTCGCCGTCGCTGACTTCAAGACTTGCACGCTCTGGCAGGTAGTAGAAGTCCAGAATCTTTCCGGTTGAATCTTCCAGAATAATCTGAGGGTGAAGGTCGCCCTTATGTTCAACAATTGTTCTTCGAACATGGCCGGTGACTTCCGTCTCGGTTCGCATCGTCTGGCCTTCGACGCAGTCCTCAAGGCGAACCTTACCACCGACTTCTGCAAGAATTGGAACGGCGTGGGGATCCCATTGGCAAAGTACCTGCCCGGATTCAACCATATCCTCTTCTTTTACGGCCAATGTAGCACCGTTCGGAATGGAGTATTTCTCCAGCTCACGGCCTTTCTCGTCGACCAGAATAACTTCGGCGTTCCGTGTCAGGACGATCTGATTGCCCGCAGCGTTTGTTACGCTTCTCATGCGGGCGTAACGAACTCGTCCAGATCGACGGGATTTCAAGTCAGACTGCTCAACGTCGGTCGATGCCACACCACCGATATGGAATGTACGCATCGTCAATTGGGTGCCAGGCTCACCGATACTCTGAGCAGCGACAATCCCCGCAGCGAGTCCTTCTTCAACCTTCTGACCGGTTGACAGGTCCATGCCGTAGCAAAGTCGGCACAGCCCCAGTGGAGCTTCACATGTCATCGGGCTGCGTACCTGAATTCGCTCAAGCCCCAGTTCTTCGATCTTATGAGCAATGGCGTGAGTAATAAGCTCGCCATCGCGAACAATTACCTCGTCGGTAATTGGATTCACGATGTTTGTTCGACTGACACGTCCACGGACCGAATCCGCAAGACTGACTTCGACCTTTTCACCGCGGTAAACAATTCCGCGAGTGATTCCGCGAGCGGTCCCGCAGTCCTCACAGGTGATGACCATGTTCTGGCAAATGTCGGCCAGCTTTCTTGTCAGGTAACCAGAGTCAGCCGTCTTGAGAGCCGTATCCGCCAGACCTT
>JADHNX010000325.1 GCA_016779365.1 Planctomycetaceae bacterium | reverse complement strand
ACGACGCCAATGATCGCGCCATAGACCAGCGACCAGAAAATGTCGCACGGGACTCCGTTGTCGAAGAAGTATCCCGGAGCAAAATGAAGCCATGCTGTTACGGCGAGGCTCGATCCCAGAATGGCACCGACTCCACCCATCTGAGTCTTGCCGGGGCTTAACGTCGGGACGAGTTTCTTTTTGCCGAACAGTCGTCCGAGCGTGTAACCGCCGATGTCTCCGCACTTGGCTCCGATGACCAGCGAGGCGAGTACCAGATAACCTGCCTGCACGCCGGCCACCCAGCGAAGCTGCGCGGTCACGCTGAGCAACACTCCGAGATACGCGATGCCCAGAATGTCCGCGCCGAGCGTTTCCATTGTTGTGCCGGGTTCGCGAAACCGGATCGCTCCGCGAAGAAACGCGGCAAGGATCGACAGCGCAAACACAACGAACGATGGATCGGAACCGGCAAGCCTGTCGAGCAGTGGACTTCTCAGTCCCGAGAGCGATAAGTGAGGCAGCCACGTCGCGGCAATGATCAGCGTCGAGCAGCTGCCGATCAGGACGAACGACGGACTGAACGACCGCGTCTTGAGCAGGTCACGGAACTCGAAGGCCGCCCGCCAGACCAGTAAGAGCGACAGGCCGAACAGGTACGGTGCAGATTCGCCGGCTCGATGATCAAGGACAAAGATCCCGATCAGGAGCGGAACCAGTATGACTGAAATAAGAATTCGCCAGCCGAGCATGATCCATCAGCCTTTCAGTCCGCCGTAACGTCGGTCTCGTGCGGCGAAGGCGTGAAACGCTTCGACCAGATCAGGTCGGCGAAACTCCGGCCAGAATTTTTCAGTGACCCAGATTTCCGCGTAGCTGATCTGCCAGAGCAGGTAGTTGCTGATTCGCATTTCACCGGCAGTTCGGATCAGTAAGTCGGGATCGGGCATTCCCGCCGTGTAGAGGTTGTCAGTGACTGTGTTTTCGTCGATTTCGTCGAGACTCAATTCGCCCGCCTGGACCTGACGAGCGATGGCCGTTGCGGCATCAGCGATTTCACTGCGGGCACCATAGTTGAGAGCGAGACAGAGCCGCATGCCTGTGTTTTCGCGGCTCATGCGGACGGTTTTGTCGATTTCGTAGAGCACGCCTTCGCTGAGTCCTTCGCGCCGACCAATTGTCGCGAAACGAAGCCCTTCGCGCATGATCGTCGAGCGTTCTTCGATCAGAAACTGCTCCAACAGGTTCATCAGGCGACGGAGCTCCGACTCGGGGCGCTTCCAGTTTTCACTGCTTAAGCAGTAAAGCGTGAGCTGCTCCAGCCCCAGATCGGCCCCGGCCTCGACCATTTCACGGACGCTCTTGACGCCTCGACGGTGGCCTTCGATTCGTGGCAGTCCGCGCCGCTGCGCCCAGCGCCCATTGCCGTCCATAATGATGGCGACATGGCGCGGAATAATGTCGGGAAGCTGCTCGGGCTGACTCATTAGGAACCGTCGACAACGACCGCAGGGCGGACGCACATTGAGGATGCAGGACGACTGCAATGCTCGTCGCGCAGATCGCGAGTGTCAACGGTGCTGCCGTCGAGCTGCCTGCTTCGTTTGTCGCCGTTGAACCGCCACCAGCAAAGGGCAACGTTCTGAAAGACAGTCAGTTGGACTGAAGTTCGGCGTAACGGGATTCCAGGTGGATCACTTCCTCGCGATAGGATGGCTCTTCGTTCGGTGATTCAATCGCCAGTCGAACAAAGTCATCTTCAAATTCGAGCACCGTGACGACAATGTCGTTGCCGATGACGATTGATTCATTTTCGCGACGGGAAATGATTTGCATCGCTGCGCCTTGTGTTGAGAGAGGGGCTCACGCAGATAAAGCGGTCGAATGAACGAGTTGAGCAATAATGAGTTGAGCGACCATCGAGTCCAGGCAATTCAGAGCAGTCAACAGGTCGTTGAGCCTTCATGGACAGTGAAGCGATCGATGATTGTAAACCTCGTCTTTACAACGGCAACTGGAAAAAAAACTTCTTTTTGACGTCGCTTCGTTGCCTTCAACTTTGTTGACATCCGAGCCTGGTAAGTTCCCATCGAGTTCGGAAGCGGTTTGAGAAACGCAAAGAAATGGCTCCCGATTTCTGGCGTCTAATCACCCTTGCTTCGGATCAGAACATCGGTCGAACATCCATCCATAAATTCGCACGACCATTATTCAGGATTCTGTTCGTGGATGCGGAACGGTCAGCGTATCGCTTCAATCGGTTGCGGATCGCAGCGAGGCTCGCCATTCTTGGATCTTCCTGGCTCCATCGGATGCCATACCGAATAATCGGCCGTCCTGCCTGAAACATACCTGCCGTCACAGCGAGACTTTTCCATGATGCTACGACCCTGGTTGATCCTTCGAATCCCGACTTTGATGGCCATGCTGGCTCTGCAAATTTCATTGTTTGCAACGGTCGATTGCCTTGCCGCCGAACCTGAACTGCAACTCAAAAAGGGAGACAGCATTGCTTACATCGGCAACACGCTCGCCGACCGAATGCAGCATCACGGGTGGCTCGAAACTTACATTCAGGCTCTGTTTCCAGAACACGAGCTTACTTTTCGAAACCTTGGCTACTCGGCCGATGAAGTAAAACGCCGGGACCGCGCCGATAACTTCGGAAGCCCGGATCAGTGGCTGACTAAAGTCGAAGCCGACATCGTCTTTTGCTTCTTCGGGCGAAACGAAGCTTTGAACGGAGACGCGGGACTCGAAGGCTTCAAGAAAGACCTCGCGGAGATGCTCGATGGGATGCGAGGGCAGAAATACAACGGCAAGTCTGCTCCAAACATCGTCGTCTTTTCACCGATCGCCCATGAAAACGTAAAGAGTCCGCATCTTCCGGACGGGTCGGTTCAGAATGTGAATCTCGAAAAATACACAGCAGCCATGCAGGCCGTCTGTGCGGACAAGGGCATTCAGTTTGTCGACATTTTCACTCCGACAAAAAGCCTTTACGCGAACGCCGAAAAGCCGCTCACGATGAACGGCATCCACTTGCTCGATCACGGCAACAAGGCTCTGGCCGAAGTCATTGTCAGTAAGCTGTTTGACAAGAGCGTTCCTGCCGACGTCGACAAACTGCGCGAGGCGGTCCTCGATAAGAATCTGCACTGGTTCAACCGTTACCGGGTCGTCGATGAGTACAACGTTTTCGGTGGCCGTTCGAAGCTGAACTGGGATGGCTTTTCGAATGCCGACGTCATGGGTCGCGAAATGGAGATCTTCGACGTGAAGACTGCCAACCGCGACAAGCGCATCCGGGCGATCGCCAAAGGCGGCGACCTGGAAATCAAAGACGACAACCTGCCGCCCGAGGTGGTTGTTCCGGCGAACAAGCAAAGTCAGTTTCAGAAAGCTCTGGGCGAGTACCTCGATGGCGAAGAAGCGATCTCGAAGATGACCATTCACAAGGGAATGAAGGTCAACCTGTTTGCTACCGAAAAAGATTTCCCAAGACTCGTCAACCCGGTGCAGATGGCCGTCGACACGGACAGTCGCGTCTGGGTTTCTGTCTGGCCGTCTTACCCGCACTGGAATCCGGTCGAGAAACGTCGCGACGCGCTGCTGATCTTCCCGGACGAAGACCAGGACGGCAAAGCCGACGAATGCATCGTGTTTGCTGACGAGCTGAACTCGGTCACCGGATTCGAATTCTGGGGCGGCGGAGTTCTGGTCGCAGCGCCCCCGGAAGTCTGGTTCCTTAAAGACACCGACGGAGACGACAAAGCAGATCTCAAGATTCGCGTTCTGCAGGGCGTTTCGAGTGCCGATACGCATCACTCGGCAAACGCCGTCAACATCGGACCGGACGGCTGGATGTACTGGTCACGCGGGATTTTTAACGTCGCCAACTTTGAAACACCGACGAAGACGTTCCGTTCGGGAGCGTCCGGCGTTCACCGCTTCAACCCTCGAACATTCGAGTTTGAATTCCACTTCCCGATCGGGCCAAACCCGCACGGCGACGTTTTTGATCAGTGGGGTTACCAGTTCGCCAGCGACGGGACAAGCGGCACGGGCTCGTACGTCAACATCGGAAAAGGCATCGGCAATAAGAAGTGGTACGAAAAACGAGTTCGCCCGGTGCCGGCAACAGGCCTGCTGTCGAGCCCTCACTTTCCGCCGGAACTCGAAGGCAACTTTCTGATCTGTAACGCGATCGGCGTGCTCGGCGTGTTGCAGCACGAAGTGAAGTACAACGGTGCTGACATCACCGCAGAAGAAATTGAGCCGATCCTGATTTCGAGCGATCCGAATTTCCGACCGAGCGACATCGAGATCGGCGGAGACGGCGCTTTGTACGTCGCCGACTGGCACAACGCTCTGATCGGCCACATGCAGCACAACATGCGAGATCCCAACCGTGACCACGAACACGGTCGGATTTATCGAGTCACTTACGAAGGTCGCGACCTGGTCAAGCCGGCAAAGATGAAGGGCAAACCGATCGCCGATGTCTGTCAGAACTTTTTTGCCGCGACAGACAGCACCCGATATCGAGCCCGGCTGGAATTGTCCGGTCGAGGCCGCGACGAAATCGCTCGCGAAGTTGGCGCGTTCGCCGAAACGCTCAATCCAAAGAAGGTGTCCGCCGACCGCGACGAAGCTCAGGCTCTGCTGGAATGTCTGTGGGTTTTCGAAGAGCAAAGAATTCAGAACGTCGATCTTGTTGCGAAAGTTTTTGCAGCTGACGAGCCGCGAGTTCGCGCGGCAGCTATCAGAACGCTTGGTCATTTCGGAGAAATCAATTCGGAAGTCAACGGCTGGCAGCCGATTCTTGCAGCCGCTTCGCGAGACGCGTCGGCACTCGTTCGTGCCGAAGCGCTGAAAGCAGCCGTCGCTTTTACTGGAGCCGCCGCCGCTGAGGTGATCTTCGAAGTGGCGACACGACCGATCGATCCGGAACTCGACACCGTCCTGAAATACGCCAAAAGCAGGATCAACGCCGACGCGCTGGTGCAGGATGCGATCGGTTCCGGAAAGCCGCTCTCGAAGGCCGCGATGGCTTATTCGCTGCTCAACGCCAGCGTTGCCGATCTTCTGAAACTCGAACGGTCTGAAGCGGTCTACGAAGCAATCCTCCGCCGACAGAATGTGCCGGCTTCAGCCTTGCGGGATTCGTTGAACGGGTTGGCCGGTCTTCAGAAGGTGCAGCCGCTGTCGCTGGCTTTGAATTTGATCGAGACCCGAGACGCGGCCGGTCAGGTATCAGGCATTGATGGTCTGCTCCAGCTACTGGTCGAGCAGCCTTCCGCCGACCTGAAGAAGTCGCGCGACCGCATCGAAAATCTCGCTCTGAAAGGCAAAGAAGCAGAAACACGACAACTCGGTTATGCCGCCCTGATTCAGGCAGACGGAGCCGGCAACGGCGCCTTGTTTACCGCTTCGAAGAGTAAAGAAAGTTTGCGGGACCTGTTGGCCGCCGTACCGTCGATCGCCGACGAAAAGCTGCGCGGCAGTCTTTATCCGGACGTTCGGTCGCTGATGTTCGAACTTCCGCCGAACCTCGACGCAGAGCAGGGCGGTAGCGGACTCATGCAGGCCGGAATTAAGGTCGACTACTTCTACCCGAGTGCGTCCAACGTCGCCGTCGAAACGCTGGCGAAGATGAAACCACAGGTGACCGAGATTCTTCCTCAGGTCGCGTTCTACGTGCCGAAGGGCAAATCAGCCGACAAGTTCGCTCTTCGGTTTACGGGGTCGATCGCGATCCCCAAAGCCGGCAAGTACACATTCTTCATTTCTTCAGACGATGGCTCGCGACTTTATCTCGATGGCAAACTGTTGATTAACCACGACGGCCTGCACGGGATGTCTGAGAAGAATGCGTCTGTCAACCTGACAGCAGGCTCGCACGACCTCGTCGTCACCTATTTCGACAATGGCGGCGGCGACGGACTGAATGTGGCGTGGTCGGGTCCGGGTCTGAAGAAGCAGGCAATCGCTGCCGATCGACTTTCAGTCAGCGGCGGCAGCGAAAATCTACACGACATCGCCATTCGATCGCTGGCGTCGATTCCTGGTCATGAGGCCGAGAAATTTGCTGATCTGTCGAAGCTCATCCGAACCGGTCGCAACCGAACGTCGGCCATCGACGGTTTGCGAGCGATCCCGGAAGAGCACTGGCCTGATGCCGGGATCGGCGGGCTGATCGATAATCTTGTGGGATACCTGAGCGCCATGCCGGCTCGACTACGAACCGGTGGAGCCGCTCAGGATGCCATCGCTCTGACCCGATCGCTCTCGAAGAAGTTGCCTGCTGATGCAGCGAAGTCGGTCGAGGATCGGTTGCAGAATCTGGACGTTCGAGTCATCGCCATCGGCACGGTGGTCGAGCGAATGATTTATGACAAAGAAAAAATTGTCGTTCAGGCGGGTAAACCGGTCGAGTTCCGATTCACCAACTCGGACAACATGGAACACAATTTTGTCATCGTGATGCCTGGTGCCCTGGCTGAAGTCGGCGAAGCGGCTGAACGAACCGGTCGTGACCCAGACGCCAAAGCTCGGCATTATGTCCCGGTTTCT
>JADHNX010000324.1 GCA_016779365.1 Planctomycetaceae bacterium | reverse complement strand
AAACTTTTCATGGCATGGCCGCGTTCTTTGCTCGCGTGAAAGTCGACGTCGCCCAGAACACCAGCGACCTGATCAGCATCGCCAGTCAGGAAAAGGGCGAGCATAAGATGCCCGGCTCGAAGGAAGAGATGAAGCCGACGATGTACGAGGGAGAATCGCTGGAACTGGGGCTCAGCGATTTGGCTCGCCGCGAAAAACTCGCATACTGGCTGGTCAGCGGCGACAACCCGTTCTTTGCGCGAGCTTTCGTCAACCACGTTCAGGCTCGGCTGATGGGGCGCGGGTTCTTCGATCCGGTCGACGATCTCGGTGAAGGCGCGGAGCCGTTACTCGCCGAAGCTCACGACGCACTTGCTGGTCACTTTGTCGCGTCTGATTTCGACGCTCGTTCAGTCTTCCGGGTCATCGCGAATTCAAGAGCGTATCAGGCTGTCGATCGAGCCAGTCCAAAGCCGCCGTCCACCGACGACAAAGAACCAGCAAAGGACAAAACCCAGCTCGCTTCCTTCACAGGTGCTCGCCCGAAGAAACTGCGAGGTGACGAAGTGTTCGACTCTCTGGCGACAGCAATTGAGCTGCCCAACCTGAAAGGAAAGATGGAAAAGAAATCAGAGGCCGTCCGATTTCCGATTCCTCCAAAAAGCACACGCGACCTGGTCAATGAAGCGTTCGCCTACGACCCCGTCTTCCGGGATTCACTCGTCAACAGAACGATGGACCAGGCGATGTTTTTGATCAACAACGATCAGATTCTTAATCAGGTCGACGCCAGCGGCGACACGGTGCTGGCTCGGCTGCTGAAGGACGAACCAGAAGACAACAAGGTCGTCGTCGACGTGCTTTACGCTCGCGTGCTCGCTCGCGAACCTTCCGACCGGGAACGTACGATCGTGCTGAAACATGTTGAAAGTCTGAACGACCGAGGGCGTGCATTCGAAGACATACTTTGGAGCTTGCTCAATAGCGCTGAATTTACAACACGCCGTTGAGGAATGAGTCGTGTCGAGTCCGAAGTTTTGTCCATTCTGAATTCAACCATAAAGGCGCAGAGCACACAGAGATCGCCATTGGAGATACTCCTCTGTGCCACCGTGGTTTAAAAATTCACAGACCTTCAGCGATGATGTTCAGGAGACGGAATCCTGAACGACGAAAAAGCTCACGGCGAAATAATTTCTGACCGTTACAACAGGCCGGAACTAAAAATGATCACTCCTTTTCTGCAAGCCTGGGCGGACCGTCGCGGCAACGTTCGTCGACGCGACTTTATCAAGCAGCTCAGCATTCCCGCAGCAGCTTTCGGGGCCTGCCAGCTCAGCTGGCGCGACATGCTGATCGCACAGGCGGCTGAACTTCGTAAGAAGCAGAAGTCGATGATTCTGCTCTGGATGGACGGTGGACCAAGCCAGTTTGAGTCGTTCAATCCAAAGCCGGATTCTGAAAATCAAGGCCCTGCGAAGGCTATCTCGACGAAGCTGCCGGGCACGGCGTTCGCGGAATTCTGGCCAAAGGTTGCCAGCATCGCCGACCAGATCAGCTTTATCCGATCGATGAAAACCGGCGAGGCTGACCATTTTCGAGCCATCAAACTGGTCCGAACCGGATACCCGATCAACCCGACGATCGCGTATCCAACGTGGGGATCAGTCGTCGCCCACGAGCGGTACGAAGCATCGTTCGAACTGCCAGCCTTCGTACGAATCGGCGATCCGCGAATCAAAACTCGCGATGTGAATTCGGGAGTTCTGGGCGCAAAGTTCGACTCGTTCAAGGTCAAGCAACCGGGTGAGTTGCCAGAAGACGTTCGGCTGCGACTCGAATCCGACGTTCTGCAAAGGCGACTTGGCTTGACCGACTCACTTGATGCCGAGTTTGCTCGAACTGGCGTCGTCGACGTCGTCAAAGAAAAACGAGACATCTACGACCGAACGTCGAGGTTCCTGACGAGTCCACGATTGAAGACGTTTGATCTGGCCGACGAGCCTGCTGCTCTGCGCGACGCTTACGGCCACACTCGTTTCGGACAGGGTTGCCTGCTTGCTCGCCGCCTGGTCGAAGAAGGCGTCAGCTTTGTCGAAGTCTTCAGCCACGGAGACGCTTTCGATGCCGGGTGGGACACTCACAAAGCCGGCTTCCGCGACACTCCAAACCTGTGCGGTGAGGCCGACCCTGGCTTTGCGACGCTTGTTACCGACTTGAAAGATCGAGGCATGCTCGACGACACGCTGGTCGTGTGGATGGGCGAGTTCGGGCGAACTCCCAAGCTGAAAAAAGATGGCGGCCGCGACCATTACGCCAAAGGATGGATCACTGCCATGACCGGCGGTGGAGTCCAGCCAGGTCGAGTTCTGGGGGCCACGGACAAAGACGGTCTCGACGTCACCGAGCGACCGGTCGACATCCCGGAACTCTACACGACCTTCTGCCACGTTCTCGGCCTGAACCACGAGCACGAGTACGTCACGCCTGAAGACCAGCCGCTGAAACTTGTCAACAAGGGCGGCAAGAAGATCGAAGAGCTGTTCTGAGTCTGGCACAGACGGTCTCTTCGAACGTCACTGAGTTGATAACCCGACTCTTCAGCGAAGGATGGATGGCACTGGCAATCAGCTATCTAAATCCCTCGCTGACGCGTCGGGTTTCCTGTTTGACAAGCAGAGGAAGGCACCAACACGATGGCCAAAGCCAACTGGAAGACTCAGCCGTTCAACGTGATTCAAAGTTTGCTCTTCAATAATCCAAACCGTGTCATCGAATACAGCGTCCGTGACGAGAACGGCGAATGGAAGAACCGGGCCGACGATCCCGCTCCGGTCGTTCGACTTTATGAAAGGGAAGCGTCTGAAGATCGCACCTGCCTGCAGACCGTCCAGTTCGTTCACCACATGCTGATTCCGCCCGGCGGGCGACACGTCAAGGAGTTGCACATCCACCCCGACGCGGAAGAACTGGTTGTCATCACGCGAGGGACCGGCACGGCAATCATCAACGGTCAGTTCACCGAAGTTGCTGCCGAAGACGTTGTCTACGTGCCGCCCGGAGTTGAACACGAATTCCGCAATACCAGCGACGACATGCTGGGAGTTTTGTTCGTCTGCATCCCGGTCGGAGCCGGACTCGAAAAACTGACCAAAGCTCAGCAGGCATAGAGGTGTGATGAGTTGTGCCACTGAAGCTGACATTGACCGGCGGTCAAAGTGTGCCGTTCTAAAACACTGGCAAAGCCAGTGGCACACAAACCTGGCTGAGGTAATTATACGCTCGCCGGACTTCGCGGCTGCGAATGAATCCCCCAACTCCGACAGATGAAAGCACGAAGATGCCGTTTATCGATATCAATGATTACGAACCGGTCGAACCCGTCCCCGGCTGCAAAATGCGGACGCCTCATCTCGAAAAGCTGATGCTGTCGTATCTTGAAATGGATGAGGGCGCGGAAGTTCCTCTGCACAACCACCCGCATGAGCAAGGTGGAATGCTCATTTCGGGGCGGATGCAACTGACGATTGGCGACGAAACTCGCATCTGCGAACCGGGATCGCTGTACCTGATTCCGGCGAATGTTCCGCACCGAGCTGTTGCCGTCGACGGGCCGGCCATCGTGCTGGACATCTTCAGTCCGATCCGCGAGGACTACGCCGAACTCGCAAATCGCTATATTCCCAGGGGAGATTACTAGGGTATGTCGATCGCAGCGCTGGCGTACCATCTTGCTTGACCGTTGCGGCACACCGGCGTTTTGTCTGACATTGCCCTGCAGATTCTGATTTTTCGACACACACTTTGAGTGACATCTCATGCGAACTCTGATTCGAAATGCGACTGCTGTCCTGCCATCGGGAATTCGACAGGCCGACGTGCTGATTGAAGGGACCAGAATTCTCGGCATTGATCCCCCGGCCGGAGCGGCCTGCGACGAAACGATCGATGCCGCAGGGCTACACCTTCTGCCGGGGATCATCGACGACCACGTTCACTTCCGCGATCCAGGTCTGACTCACAAAGAGGATTTACACACGGGAAGTCTCGCCTGCGCGGCGGGTGGCGTGACGACATTTCTCGAAATGCCAAACACAATTCCGCCAACAACGACTCAGGAGATTCTCAACGCGAAGCTGGACATCTCTGCTTCGAAAAGTGTCGTCAACTACGGATTCTACATCGCTGCTTCGACAGAGAATCTTGACGAACTGAAACGGGCAACCAGAACGCCTGGCATTAAAATTTTTATTGGGTCGAGTACGGGAAATCTGCTCGTCGACGATCAGGACGCCCTGGAAGCCATCTTTGCAGAGACATCCTTGCCCATCACGGCTCACTGTGAGGACGAAGCAACCGTCAGAGCGAATCAGGCCCGGATCGAAGCGGCTGGCTACACCGGACACCGCGATCACTCAAATATTCGCAATCATGAAGCGGCGATGATCGCGACCGCGCGGGCCGTTGACCTGTCGCGACGACACAACCACCGTTTTCACGTCGTCCATGTTTCAACGGCAGGCGAGATCGATCTTTTTGCCGATCATGGTGGCCTGCTGACTGCCGAAGCTTGCCCGCATCACCTGTTTTTCAACGTCGACGATTACGAACGGCTCGGCTCGAAAGTTCAGATGAACCCGGCGATTAAAACAAGGGCGGATAACGAGGCTCTGTTCGCAGCGTTGCTTGACGGAAGGATTCAGGTCGTTGCCACAGATCACGCGCCGCACACTCTGGAAGAAAAGGATCAACCGTATCCGAAGTCGCCATCCGGGTTGCCGGCGGTTGAAAATTCATTGCCGCTGATGCTCGATCAGGTCCACCGTGGAAATTGCAGTCTTGAGCAGGTTGTTTCGTGGATGAGCGACGCCCCGGCTCGCGTCTGGGACATGGTCGGCAAGGGGCGTATTGAAGAAGGCTACGATGCCGACCTGGTACTGGTCGATCTGGCAAAGTCGGCTGAGATTCGGAACGAAAATCAGATCACAAAGTGCGGTTGGAGCCCCTGGCATGGTACGACGCTGACTGGCTGGCCAGTTCGGACGATCGTGATGGGGCGAACCGTCTTCGCCGACGGAAAGTTCGACGCGACGCCCGGCGGCGCTGAAGTTCAGTTCGAGCACGACCGAGGCGGATTCTGGGCCACAAACCGGTAAATCAGACTATGCCTGATTTACCGAGGTCCGCAGAACGCAGCGGTCGCAACCCTTTTCTTTTCTGATAGTTGTGACTGGTGTCGCGATTCTTCAAGAATTCTGAGAATCAGCAAATAATTCGCCGCAGCCGCGCGTCGTTAACCCCGAGTCAGCTTGTCAAGCTGACTCATAACTCAACCTGACGAGTCTTTGCAGTAGTGCCAAATTCTGACGGTGAGGATCGGATCGAGCCGGATTCTGTTGCGGACCTGTACCGCCAACATGCGGTTGAGATGCGAGCTTTCCTGGCCGGTGTTTTAAGAGATCGCGAGCTGGCAGACGAAGTGCTGCAGTCGGTATTTCGAAAGGCTCTCGAAAAAGGACACACGGCGACTGAGAACATCCGTAGCTGGCTGTTCAAGGTTGCGTGGAACGAGGCGATGCTTGTTCGACGAGTTCAAACTCGCCGAGCCAGTGGACTGCAAAAGGCAGCTCGAAGTCGCGGAGTTTCGGCAGCAGTACCGGAAGAAAGTGAATCGGCGGCAGTTCGGCAGGAAACGGTCGATCAGGTGAGGCGAGCAATTCATCTCCTCCCGATCGAGCAGCAGATCATCGTTCGGATGCGGATTTACGACGAAAAGAAGTTTGCGGTTATCGCCCAGGAGTTGAAGGTTCCGCTGGGAACCGTCCTGAGCCGGATGCGGGCGGCGATGATGAAACTGGAAAAGTCACTCGACCAGGACTTTGGCGAGTAAGTTCATAATTGATGTCGCAGTTGAAGCCTGGCATCGTCGGAAACGAATCATGTCGGAAGTGTCAAAACAATCAGAATTGAATGACGAGCCGCTAAGCTGGCTGGCGTTCCGCTATATCTCGGACGAGATGTCCGATGTGGAAGTTGCCGATTTTGAGTCTCGCCTGGATTACGACTCGCCCAGATTTGAACTCGCAGCCTGCGAAGCAGTGGTTCGAGCCGTGCGGCTCAACGACGCAGTTGTTCTGGCCTCTGAGCCGGCGATCCCGTGTTTCGCGTCGCCTTTGCCGCTTGACGGAACGTTCCGTCGTGATGTGGTTGCTCGTCGAATCAGCCTGCTGGCGGCGTCGATCACCGTGCTGGCCGTTGGCTGGGCGTTGACTCTGCCGACCTCGCCGTCACGTTTGGAAGTGGTTGACTCCCCTGCCCCGCCACAAGCCGAGCATTCATTCGACATGTCAGGCGAGCTGGTTCAAATCTGGGCAAGCTCCGATGACGAACTTGCTTCTCCAACGGAAGATGTGCAGCTACTTCCAGTGGATGATCTGCCGGAACACTTCAGAACGGATGTGCCGGATTGGTTGTTGGCTGCCGTTCAGTCTCGCGACGCTTCACCGACCAGTGCTGAAGTGATGGAGAACTGACGTGAAGCGAATTCAAAAGGCACTTTATTTCCTGTTCGCCGGCGC
>JADHNX010000323.1 GCA_016779365.1 Planctomycetaceae bacterium | reverse complement strand
CAGGCCGCCTCGAAATGTCGAGCCGGCAGAGACCACCACAACTCCAGACGTGCCACCTATAAATCCACCAGCCGTTGCAACGGTCACAGACGACGGTTTTCCAGTTGCTCTGTTTTCCGAAGACGCCTCGCTGTATCGCCATTATCGAACGCTCGAAGCGGCCTGCGCTGCGGCTGAAGACGGCAGCACCATCGAGCTGCAGTTCTCCAACAAGCTGGTCGAGAAATCTTTCCGCGTGACTCGGAAAAATCTCACCATTCGCGCGGCCAGAGGCCACACTCCGACAATCGAATTTGTGCCTTCGGAAATCGATTCAACAGACTCAACAGCCCGAATGATCACGCTGAGTGCCGGGCCGTTGAGACTCGTCAATGTGAACCTTCAAATGACGATTCCTGCTCGGCCATCAGCCGAACGGTACTCATTGTTTGGAACGTCGCGGTCAGGGTTGCTCTCGATGGATCGAGTGGCGATTACGGTGGTGAACCCCGCGAACGCACCGGCTTCAATTCTGGACGTCGCCTCAGACTTTGCCCGCATGCCTGCTGACATGCCAACCACTCCGGTAGCAATTCAGGCAGAAGAACTGGGGATCCAGGCAACCGACAGCGTCTTCTGCGGGCGGTCGAGCTTTGCAACGATCGCCTGGCCAGGACAGGTCAGCGTTTCGATGGAAAACTGCGTCGCGGGTCTGATTGGAGACTTCGTCCAGATTCAGCCGCTGGCGATGCCCGCCGCAGACCGATCGCAGATTAACTTTACCGTTGAGCATCTTTCGGCACGAATCTCCGGATCATTCCTTCGCCTCGCTGGCCCGGTTGCAGTCGATGTACCGGCCATTGAATGCCGAGTCAGAAACAGCATTATCTCATCGACGGAAGCCTCGCCGCTTGTCGTTTCTGAAGTCGCGATCGCTGCCGAAGACGCACGGCGAATGCTCGTCTGGCGAGGCGAACGGAACTTCTTCGATGCGGTGCCGGTCTTCTGGTCCCTCAAAGGGTCGGACGAAGCACTTTCCTGGGATGACTGGCAAACCCTCTGGCAGAACAATGGCAACGTGGGTTCAAAAAATCTGCCGATCGACTGGATGATCGAGCGTCCGTTCGACAGTGCGGAATTCATCAGCAGGCTGACGCCTGGCATCTGGCAACTTGGACCGGGACTGACGGAACTCAATCCGGCGATTCAGGGCTCGACCGATGGCAGCGACGCTGGTGCTGATCTTGCCGAACTGCCACTGACCATCGCTCCAAAACCTGCCCCGAACACGGCACCGGCAAAGAAAAAATCTGCACCGACTTCCGTGACCAGCTCGCCAGACTCCTCGTCGGACAGTCAGGCTCCCAAAGCTATTTCACCGGGCAGCGGTACTGCTCCAACGCCGCCACAGTGACGCCACAACTACGCCCTGACACGATTCAGCGGTGACGAGTTTCCAGCCGGCCTCCTCGAGCAGCTTTGACGACGGTGCATCGGCGAGCCGGTGGAACACCGCGAGATACTCTGCCGGCGCTGATGAATTGCCCACTCCAGTCCGCAGAGACCGTTCACGATAGGCAGCAAGTGGCTGCTCGGCTGCGATAAGCCGAACGCGATGTCCCGTCGGAGATTGCCCTTTGGCCAGAACTGGCACCTGGCGTTCGATCTCTGCCAGTTGGAACTGATGAAGCACCGGGGCCACTTGAACAATGGCGCCGTCCGGAACCGCATCCACCAGCTTTGTCATGTAGCCGCGAGAAAAACTGTCGCCCCAATAGCTCACTTCAAAGCCCAACCGCTCCGCTCCGAAAGTGCCACCGACGGCGGCGTTGTAGTAGCTCAGGCAGTACGGCATTGTGGTCGCAATTCCGACAAGCTGGGCTGCCAGGAAAATTCCAGCGATCTGCTTTTGAGGCCACTTTCTCGCGACGAGCCAGTCTCGAACCTTCAACATACCGAAGCCAGCCAGCAACGCGATGCCGGGAAACGCGACCAGAAAAAGTCTCGCCCCGTCATAAACGGCGACGCCGGGCAGCGAAAACAGAACCAGCGGAGCGACGACCGACCCCGCCAGAAGGCTGACCGTCGGGTCGTTAATGAGCCGGCGTCGTGCCCCCCACAGGCCTGCCCCAGCCAGCAGCAGAACTCCACCCGGAACAGTGACAAACGTCATCACCCACGGGTAATGCCACGGAGCATCCACATCTTTGAAGACCTGCGCGAGGTACCAGACGTTCAAAGAAACCCGGCCTGTCGTTCGCCCAAAATACTCAGTCAGGTGTCCGGGAAGATCGGCCCACAGCCATGGCCAGCCGATTACGAATACAACCGCCGTAGAAACTCCACTAACGGCGAGCGGCCGCAACGCGGACAGTCGCCAATGCCAGAACGCCCACACGGCGACCAAAGGAGGCAGCAGGATCGCCTGCATTTTCGTCAGCAGTGTCAGGCCGATCAGCAATCCGCAAAGAGCGGCTGCTTTGTCGTCCGGCGGAACGCCTTGCTGCGATGCTTTCTGCCTGGAGCCCGCATCAACACCTTCGCTTGGCTCAGCTTGACGGTTCCAGACATGGACTACTCCCAGGATGGCGACTGTCCAGGTCAGGCCCATGAACGTTTCGAGCGACGCCAGATGTGCGTGTCCGAACAGCCGCGGCATCACTGCCAGGCTGACTGCCGATGTCGTGCCCGCAAGTTGTCCCCAGCGGCGAGCCGCGAATAACCCGATCAGAAATATCGTCAGCGCAAAGGCAAAGGCCGAACCAGCTCGTGCGTGAATCGTGACGAACGGGTTGTCACCGCTGTCGACTGGAGCAACCGCTCGTGAGAATTCATGAAAGACCCCCAGCCACAAACGTCCCAGCGGAGGATGATCCGGGTTGTAGGCAGAGTTCCCAAAGACTTCGTCGAGACTTTGTGGATCAAGAATTCCCAGGCCGTAACTCTTCAGGCTTTCGACCAGGTAAACGCCCATCTGAACATTGAAAGACTCGTCGAGCGTGATCCCTGGCCCAGGCGGAAGGCCTGGCCGATAATCAGCCGGATCCAGCGTTACCAGAACGGCAACCAAAGCGAGCACCGACACAGCCAACGGCCCGGCAAGTGTGCGAACTGCACTGGTTCGAGCATACGGCGCTGACAGATTGATTGGATCGGTACTCAACTCGGTCGATTCCTCGTTTTAAATCACAGAGGCCCAGACGGTCTCGCTCATTTATAGCATGCCGTAGTCTCGTCATTCCCGCGCAGGGTGAAACCAGTTTGCATACTTTCCGGCTTCCCGCCTGCGCCGGAATCGCCTGGACAAGTCTGGACGAGCAACTTTACGGCAACTCACTCACTGCTTCTGTCCCGACGGAATCCTGTGAGAAGTGTCAGAAGTCAAGAACTGCCATCCTGGCAGACGACTCCGACCCGGCGAGCCAGGATTCTCAATCTGGCAGCGAAGCCAACAATTCCCCGAATTCACGTAAACTGTTTCTGATTTGCCATTTGCAGCACTCTGCATCAAGTGGCACGTCGTTCGCTTACTCAGGCGTCAGCCCGAAATCGGGCTGCCGGTATGTCGTGATTTTCCGACACGGATGACGGACGTTGGCTGTCTTAGAGGCAGCCTGATCCTGCGGATCGGCCTGCGACGGACTGTCAGGCAAACGCAAATCGATATAACAAATTGTGAAATAGCGACACAGGAGCGTGAAATGGCGACAGCGACAGCGAAGAAATCGAAGCCTGCAAAGAAAACAAACCTGATTCCACTGGGTGATCGCGTTGTCCTGCAGCGGGATGTTGCTGAGGACAAGACGGCAGGTGGAATCGTGCTGCCTGACTCGGCCAGGGACAAGCCGCAGCGGGGCACTGTCGTCGCCGTCGGCGATGGTCATGTGAAAAGCGATGGAACGAGAATCGAACTGACCGTGAAGGCTGGCGACAAAGTCCTGTTCAGCTCGTACGCCGGTGAAGAAATCAGTGTGGGCGACGACGAGTTCCTGCTGCTTCGCGAAAGCGACATTCTCGCCACGATCTAAGTTCGATCGACTGGCTCGACTGACCTGGATCGGCCTTAGCGGACGAGCCGTGGAAGTCGAGAGATTTTCGGCCCGAACTCGGCATCTGCTGAGTTCGGCCACTCATCATTCAGAAAAAGTTCATAGGAGAACTCAACTCATGGCAAAAATCATTGCCTTCGACCAGGAAGCTCAGGAAGCCATGCGACGCGGCGTTACCAAACTCGCTCGCGCTGTTAAAGTGACCCTCGGACCACGCGGTCGTAACGTTATTCTCGAAAAAAGCTTTGGCTCGCCAACAGTCACCAAGGATGGCGTCACAGTCGCTCGCGAAATCGAACTCAGCGACAAGTTCGAAAACATGGGAGCCAAGCTGGTCAAAGAAGTGGCCAGCAAGACTTCGGACAACGCTGGCGACGGAACAACCACCGCCACCGTCATGGCTGAAGCAATCTTCAACGAAGGGCTCAAGGCTGTCGTTGCCGGTGTCAGCCCGATCGAAATGAAGCGAGGCATGGACAAAGCCGTCGCCGACATCGTCGAAAATCTGCACGGCATGTCGACCGAATGTCGTAACAAGAAATCCATCGCTCAGGTGGGAACCGTTGCTTCCAACGGCGACACCGAAATCGGCGATATCCTCGCCAAGGCTATGGAAGAAGTCGGCAAAGACGGCGTCATCACTGTTGAAGAAGGCAAGAGCCTCAACACCGACTACGACAAGAAGGAAGGTCTGCAGTTTGATCGTGGGTATCTGTCTCCCTACTTCGTGACAGACTCAACCAGTATGGAAACCGTCTTCGAAGACGCCTACATCCTGATCCACGAGAAAAAGGTCTCCAACATTAAAGACCTTGTTCCAGTCCTGGAAAAGGTCGTCCAGAGCGGCAAGCCGCTGCTGATCATCGCCGAAGACGTCGAAGGCGAAGCCTTGGCAACTCTGGTCATTAATAAGCTGCGTGGCACCTTCAAGATTGCTGCCGTCAAGGCTCCTGGCTACGGCGATCGCCGCAAGGCCATGCTGCAGGACATCGCCATCATGTGCGGTGGCCAAGCGATCTTCGAAGACCTGGGAATCAAGCTGGAAAACGTTCAGCTCAGCGATCTGGGAACCGCCAGAAAGATCATCGTCGACAAGGACAACACCACCATCATCGAAGGTGGCGGAAAGTCAGCCGACATTAAGGCTCGTATCGATCAGATTCGTCGCGAACTTGAAAACTCGACCAGCGACTACGACAAAGAAAAGCTGAACGAACGAATTGCAAAGCTTTCCGGTGGAGTTGCTCAGGTGAACGTTGGAGCGGCTACCGAGTCTGAAATGAAAGAAAAGAAGGCTCGCGTCGAAGACGCTCTGCACGCTACTCGGGCTGCCGTCGAAGAAGGCATCCTGCCTGGTGGTGGAGTGGCTCTGCTGCGAGCTTCCGGTGCAGTCAAAGCTGGCAAGCTCAGCCACGACGAAGACGTCGGCTACAACATCATCCTGCGAGCCTGCCGTGCTCCGATTTCGCAGATCGCTGACAACGCCGGCAAAGACGGCGGAGTCATCTGCGAGAAAGTTCTCGAACTCGAAGGTAACAACGGCTACAACGCCGCGACCGACCAGTTCGTTGACATGGTCAAGGCCGGCATCATCGACCCAACCAAAGTCACCCGAACTGCTCTGCAAAACGCCGCTTCAGTCGCCACTCTGCTGCTGACCAGCGACGCTCTGATCGCAGAAGCACCAAAAGACGGCAAGCATTCACACGGCGACGAAGACGTCTACTAAGCCCGTGATTTAAAGGCTGCTTAAAATCCAAACGCCCGGCGAGACCAGTTCCCGCCGGGCGTTTTTCATTTTCCAAGCCTTGTTTTCTATTGCTCTCAAAGATGGACCCGGAAATAGAGCGTCGTCCTCAATCAGTCGTCTCCGTGCTTTCTTGACGAGTGCTCGACGTAGTCAGTTGAGCCGTCAATGGATGTCTCACCACGATGGATGAACCTGCTGAGATTCATGCCAGACCTATGCCGGATTCGCGAGTGAAGAAACCTGGATTCCGGTTCGTCGCCTGCTTGCCGTTATTTGCCTGCGGCATTTTTCTCCTATTCTGTTTCGGCAATCGCGCGAGAAACGTTACGACAGTGGCAAGCCCTGATGAGAATGCACGCTGTTTCAAGCAGGAATGCGTATGAGCCAGATCGTCGGGATCGCTGATCGATCGCCTGACGAGAAGCCCGCGCGTGAAGTCTTCTTCCTGCGAACCGGGCCACGAGACGAAGGCCCAGTCGTACATCCCCTCACCTTTGGTACCCGATCCGCACGAAAGTCGACGCCAGGCTCCTGGCTTGATCTCGCCGGTGTGCTCGTCGATCCGCAGCCGCGACCCGTTCAGGAACAGGCGAGTCTGCTTTGAGATGGCGACGACGTAGTGCAGACCACGATCCTCGCAGAAACACCTGAATTTGTAGTCCGAACCGTAAACTTCATCGGCAGTCACCCACTTCGCCGGCACGCCCGCATCCAGAGTCCGGCCCTGCATCTGCCGAGCCAGTTCCGGATTCGTGGCGAACGTGACAGACTCGGGAACTTTCGCTTC
>JADHNX010000003.1 GCA_016779365.1 Planctomycetaceae bacterium | reverse complement strand
GTGATCTGGCGGAACAGTTGACTCGCAAGATGCTGGCGTATGCATTCGGAAGGCAATTGGAATACTATGACGAGGCGACCTTGCGGGAGTTAGCGACGGAGTTAGCAACAGACGGTCGCAGGTTGCAAACATTGATCCACGCGATCGTACGCAGCGATTCGTTTCAAAAGAAGCAATTGTGAGCGGAACGGCGCTTGCCGCCGGTGATCCACGTAACACCCAATTGGAAACCAAGCGACGCATTTTACCGAGGGCTAGCGCCCTGTCGCTCACATTGACAGAACAGGAAACCCAATGACTAAAGGATGGCACCTTTCGCGACGGACGATGCTTCGAGGACTGGGCGCTGCGGTGTCGCTTCCACTCCTGGATGTGATGTCGGCAACCAACGTTCGGGCGGCGGAAGTCGAGCGGCCTCCGATGCGACTCGCCTATCTGTACATTCCCAATGGTGTTGCAGAAGGAGCCTGGCAACCGGAGAGGGTGGATGATTCGGGACGATTGTTGAGACTGAATCGTTGGATGTCATCGCTGGAACCCTATCGAGATAACTTGACGGTGTTCCGCAACTTGTGGACGCCTCGCGGAAACGGCCACATCGCTGGGACCGCGACGTGGCTTACGGGAGGCTCCTTCGACGGGGAAAAACTTGACGCCGGTGGAGCCTCCGTCGACCAGATCGCCGCTCGCCACTTTAGAGCTCAAACTTTACTGCCGTCGCTCGAACTGTCGTCACGAGGCGAAGGGATTTTTACCAGCAGCCTGCCACGTAATTCGATTTCATGGGTCGATGCCGTCACACCTGCTCCACGAGACATCGAACCGCGAGCCGTCTTTGATCGAATGTTTCGTGCGGGTGAATCAGGCTTGGGCAGTCGCAGCGTCACCGATCTTGTGCTGGAAGATGCCAGACGCATGAAACGTCGCGTGAGTACTGACGATCAAAAGAAGATCGACGAATATCTGGATTCCGTTCACGCCATCGAAAAACGAATCGCCTTCGCCGAAAAACAACAACTGCGGGCCAGTCAAACGCCCGGTCTGCTGGAGTCACTTGTTCGCCCAGACGCTGGCGTCCCTGATGATCACGGCGAGTACATGCGGACGATGATGGACATGGTCGCTCTTGCTTTTTGGGCCGATGCGACTCGAGTCTGTACCTTCATGATGGACCACGGGCAGAGCAATCGTTACTTCAACTTTATTGATGGAGTCAACGGAACATGGCACGCGTTGTCTCACTGGAAAGACATCAGTGGCAGAACGGAAGATGACGATGGCAAAACATCGTGGTCATCGCGAGACGAGAAACGGACGATGTATAACCGCGTCACGGCATGGCACACGGAGCAGGTTGCCTACCTTCTTGGGCGTCTAAAAAGTATCAAGAACCAACACGGATCGTTGCTCGATCAGACAATGGTTGTCTACGGATCAAGCATTTCCGATGGACACGAGCATGGGGAGAAAGATCTCCCTGTGCTACTGGCCGGCGGCGGGAGCACGATCAAACAGGGCCGGCGACTTGGCGATCGAAAGGATAGCTCGATGTCCGATCTCCATTTGGCGATGCTCCAACACTTGGGCGTACCGCTGGAACAGTTTGCCGAAAGTCGTTCGTCACTGGAACTGTGAGCGGAATGGCGCTAGCCACCGGTCCCACGCAACCAACCAACAAATCAGTCAACAAACCGGCGGTAGCGCCGTGCCGCTCGCGATGAAAAACATGAAAAAACAGAACAATGCCAGTGCATACCTGATTGCCCTCTTTTTCATAATGCCATGGGCAGCCACCGATCTGGTCGCTGAAGAGTCTCGCGTCGGCCAGTTCATCGAGTTCACGCACAACGACGTAAAGCGAGAGTATCTACTCCATGTTCCTCAAGATCTTCCCGTTAATTCGCCCCTGGTATTCGTTCTTCACGGCTACCGCGGCGACGCCAGGGATTTAGTCGAACTTGGGATGGATGATCTGGCCGATGCCAACGGGTTTGCCGTCTGCTATCCACAAGGGGCTGATGATCTGGAAGGGATACCGCACTGGAACGCTCGACTGAAGATCAGCATGATGGACGACATCGGCTTCCTTTCCGCGCTCGCGTCTGACCTGCAAAATAAACACTCGCTCAACAAAGGCAAAACCTTCGTGTGTGGTATCTCCAACGGAGGTTTCATGAGTTACACGCTGGTCGCGGAGAAGCCCGATGTCTTCAAAGCCGCCGCGTCCGTGATCGGCACCATGAGTGGCCATACCTGGGAACATCGGGATGACATACCCCCGGTTCCCATTCTGCAAATCTCAGGTCTGGATGATGAAATTGTGCCTTACAACGGCAGCATGCCGAAAGATGGCGGCTGGGGCGGCGGGCCGGACCAGGACGCGATGATGGAATTCTGGCGCAAGCTCAACAAAACCAGGACCGAAGAGGTCGTCAAGATTTCAAGTCAAACGACAGCGCACCTTTACAAAGATGGAATCAACGGGAACGAGGTATGGCATTACCAGATCAAGAATTTTGGGCACAGAGTTCCCGGCAAACGTGAATTGGGAAACAGTGCCGCAGACGTGATCTGGAAATTCTTCAGCAAGGTTTCGGATGGCGCTGAACCACAACGTGACATCGCTTACGACACGAAGCACACGCGAAACGTACTCGACTTTTGGCCTGTCCCAAAAAGCGACGCGATGAGCGATGAACCTGCCCCCGTCTTGATCTGGTTCCACCCCGGCGGATTTCGAGATGGCGACAAAAGCCAGCTGGAGAAGAATCGAAACGCAATGCTCCAGACTTACCGCAAGGCAGGCTACGCGGTCGTGTCTTGTAACTATCCCTTTCTCAGTGACGATATCGACCACCTCGAGATAGCCCGTCACTGCGCGCGGGCCGTGCAGTTTGTTCGCTCAAAGGCGAAGGATTGGAATCTTGACCCTGCAAGGCTTTGCTGCTGCGGCGTCTCAGCCGGAGCCCTCATCAGCGAGTTCTTGGCCTACCACGACGATTTCGCGGATCCGTCGGCCAAAGACATGATAAGTCGGCAAAGTTCTCGCCCCGCCGTTGTGGTTAGCATCATGCAGCCGCGCGGGACCAAGGAGTTCGTCACGCCTTTTATGGACAAAGGCGAAGCACCGATCTTTATCTACTCGGATGCCAAACCGAGCGATCGAATTCATCCTCCCTGGGCAGCGATCATGTTGCGAGACAAGGCACAAGAGTTGGGTATCCCCTGCGTTGCGTACGGTGGAGGACGCAACAAGCTTCCTACCGTGGAAAAAGGCAAGACTTGGTTGGAACTCCAGTTGGAGTTCTGCCAGCAGCACCTGTCAAAGTAAATCGCATGTTTGAAAAAGTTCGAATGGTCGAGCTACTTAGAATAAGCCTCGAATCGGTGAACCGTCTCGCACTAGGGTGATTGGTCGACCAACATTGGATCGGAATTCGATCTTGGGGCTGATGCCGATGTTCGCGAAGAAAGATGCGGCCAGATCGTCTGGTGTGTAGCCGATCGATTTAGGCTCTGCTGCAGTTCGATCGGTCTCCCCAATGACCCGCCCCCCTTTCACGTCGCCCCCGGCCATCACGGCGGACATAGCGCGAGCCCAGTGGTCGCGTCCACCTTGAGAATTGATCTTCGGAGTGCGCCCGAACTCACCCGCAGCCATGATGGCCGTCGATGACAAAAGCCCGCGTTCTTCCAAACGATCCAGAAGGGCTGCCAATCCACGGTCAAACGGCGGCAGCAAGGTCCGAAGTCGACTGAAATTGTCGGAGTGTGTATCAAAGTCGAAGTCTGCCGGACGCAGCCGCACCGTGACGAAGTGGACGCCCGCTTCAATCAGCCGTGCCGCGAGCAGCAACGATTGTCCGAACTCGTGTTTGCCGAAGCGGTCGTTCTCTTCCGGTTTCTCGCGTGACAGATCGAATGCCGATCGGGCCTTGGGCGAACTGATGATGTCAAAGGCTTGCTGTGAAAATCGATCCATCCCACGGACTTGATCGTCCAGGTCCTCAAAACCACGAAACGCCGTGTCGAGATCGTCCAGCAGTTTCTTCTGTGATTTGTACTTAGCAACCGTCAGACCGTCCTCGAGCGAAACACCACGCACCGAATAGGGTACTCCGTGTTTTGGCTTGTCCGCGGTGAGCGCGCTGTAGCGAGATCCCAGGTAACCCGGGCCGACAAATGACTCGTCAATCGATACATAGGTGGGCAGTTCGCGGACCGACGGGAATTCATGACTGACAACGCTACCGTATTCTGGGTAGCTGACTGTCTGGGACGATTTGTTACCGGTCAGCAAGTATTTCTTAGCGAGCCCGTGGTCGGCGACGTTATGGGTGACACCGCGAATGATTGCAAATTTGTTCGCTCCGCTGGCAAGCAGCGGCATGTGTTCGCAAATCTGAACACCAGCCGCATTGGTCGCAATCGGCTTGAATTCCCCACGAACTTCTGCCGGCGCATCCGGCTTCAGGTCAAATGTGTCCTGATGTGAAGGAGCGCCCTCCATGAAGATGAAGATGGCGGAGCGTTTTTCCGGCGGCTTTGTCTCGGCTGCCTGGATACGCAGGTAGTCCGCGAGGGTGAGTCCAGAACCGAGCGAACCGACTTGCAGGAATTGACGACGTGTAAAGTTTCGCATGGTCTAGTGATTCAATAAGAATTCTTTGGTGTTCAGCATGGCCCACATCAGATCGGCGATTCCTTCGGCAATCGTGTCGCTGCCGGCGAGATGCTGGTCCGCCCTCTGACGCTGCGTCGAGGTTGGAAACCGGCCGACGGTACGAATCCAGACCTCATCGATGAGTGCTTTTTGATCGACCGGTTTCCCTTCGAGTTCCGCATCTTCGATTTCGATGATCCATCCGCTATCGGCGATTCTCATTCGTAACAGTGGGTCGTTCTGGGTGAAGATTGCCTGCAACAACGTCGGCTCATTAACCCGTTCGCAGTCGCAGTTGACCGACCGATCGGGTTTGCCGAACACCTTCATCGCATGGGTTCCTGCCATTCGCATCGACAAATGGCCGGACGCACGCCGCTGAAGATTGGTGCGGACCGCATCGTGTTGATCGCTGGCCGCAGTGGCTTGTTTCAGTGCATCGTAAACCACTTCGGCTGGAATCCGCCGCGGGATCGCCCGGCTAAAGTTTCTTTGGTCCTGACGGTTTGTTTCGTTCGGTTTCCAAGACCTCTGGTATGTCTCGCATGTAGCGATCTGTCGATGCAGCCATTTCATGTCGTAACCGCTGTCGATGAAGCCACGTGTGAGCCAGTCGAGTAACTGAGGATTGCTGGGTGGGTTCGCCGGTGTGAATTGGTCAGGCGGATCAACAATGCCAACGTTGAAATAGCCGGCCCACACTCGATTCACCAGCGCGCGGGCGAACCATGGGTTCTCCGGATCTCGCAACCACTCCATGAGAGGACGACGCGGGTCATCGCCGGGTTTCATCTGGACAACGTGACTGCGCAACAGTCGCAGTTCCTGCTCCCCGTCAACTGACGACGTTCGCTTTGTCCGCGTGACCGAATCGAAAAATTGCGCAAACTCGCTGAAATCGGCCTGCGTCCATTGGTCAAATGGATGCTTGTGACATTCCGCGCATTGCAACTGAATACCGAGAAAGGCGTGTGCGACCGACATGGCCGTGTCCTTCGGTTCCTTTAGACTCTGCCGAGTCCAGAAATACGGCATGCCGCCGTCTCGACCCGACAGATCTGCAAGCATAATGCCTTCGACGATTTTGTCGTACGGATCGTTTCTTGCGACGCGATCGTAAATCCAGCTGTACCACTCCGATGCTTTTACATAGCCGTCTTCCCGTGCGACCTCCAGCAGGCTGGCGATTGACTTCGGATTACAGCCAGTGAAATCACAAAGTTTGTTCGTCCACCAGGCGGCATAGGTCGGACGCTGTAGCAGCTCGTCAATTTTACGATCTCGCTTTTCTTCCGAATTGTCCGTCAGGAACATGCGGACTTCGGCAGGGGCTGGAAGCGTGCCTGTCATATCAATACTAACACGACGAAGGAATTCAGCGTCGCTGCAGATATGGGAAGGGACAAGGCCCAGCTTGTCGAGCTTTGCGCTAACGAATTGATCGATCGGATGCGATGGCTTCACGCGCGAAGGCTGTTCTACGGAACGGTCGCCCTGAGAACCGTACGGCCTTAGCACCGGAATGGCAGCCACACCGTTGTCATAGAACGCGATGACATGGGTATCGCCCGCACCGGCAGACTTCACCAAGCCATCTTGATTGATTGTCGCGACGGCATCGTTGTTCGTTTGAAAACGGGTGAGACAGGTGACATCTTCGCGGATTCCATTGTCCCACTCAGCAATCACCTGGATCTGCTGGGTTTGGTCGGTCTCCTGCAACAGAATCTCAGCGGGTTCCGTATGCAGACTGACCAGCACCAGGTCGGTTTCGCCTGGTGCGATGTTGTCGCCATCGGGCCAAGATGCCCCCATGCGAACCCACTTCTCCAATGCCGCAATCTCTGATTCTGAAAGTCTTCCGCTCGGTGGCATCTGCAGTTCATTGACCGAGTAGCGGACAGCCTCAATCAACAAGCTTGCTTCCGGGTTGCCGGGAACGAGCGCCGGACCGGTGTCGCCGCCTGACAGCAATGCTTCTCGGTTGGTAAGCGACAGACCTCCTTTTCGTGAATTGAAACCGTGACACTCGTAGCAGTGGTCTTCGAGCAGGGGCTTGATCGACTGATTGAAGAACGCAGCCTGCTCGGGCTTGGACGTACCCGATTCCTGTGGCTCAGTCTCGTTGGTTTTTGCATCGATGCGACTGGCACCGTGACCTCCCGATTCAATCCAACGCAGCAGTAGACGATGTTCCCAGGATCCCTCAGCGAACCGCTGCCCGCCCTCATGCTCCGTCTGCAGCGTCGGCTTTTGAACGAGAAGACTCTTGCCTGGGTCTCGTTGATTGATGCGACTGACATCAGCCGAAGATGCGGCATCGTGCATCGCAGCCTGGTCAGATCGAAAGTCGAAGCCGAACAACGAAAGTTGAAATCCACCTTGACCCTGGAACGATCCATGGCATTTAGCCGAGTTACATCCTAGACGCCCCAGCAATGGCACGATGTGTCGCTGAAAATCCGGAATCTCCTGCGCATGACCGTCTGCAAAACGCGTCGATGCCGGCGGAGTGACCTCAACGGCGACAACCGTTTCTACGGTAAGACACAGTTTCACGGCAAGACATAGTGAGATTGCGATGAGAGTTTGCTTCATCCGATCTTACTTCTCAACTTTCTCAAGAACATCCGTCACGTCGAGCGAGTCGCTTTGCAGGTTGCGATGTCGCGTGCTGACTCGGATGCGGTCACCTTCATGCAGATCGGCGAAGGCGTCCGCGTGCTCAATGTAAAACCCGGCGATGCGGATACGTTTGCCTTGGATGCTGTTGGCGTCCGCTGCCTGGTTGTCGTCTGCAGGGTTGACTTCAGTGACGTCGAGCAGAACTTCGTAGCCTGCAGCCTCGACGATCTTTCCGGTCAGCTCGCCGCTGAAGCCACGGAATTCCTCCGGCGGGACACCAAAGTCACTTGGATTGAACGGCGGCGTGCGCTCAAGGACCTGGAACTTGTAACCGAATCCCAGTTGCTTTTTCACCGGGTTGTAGTCGCCGGTGCGGACCTTGATCGTTTCGCCGCGTTTGATCTGTAACAGTGCGTCGAGAAATTGACCGGCGACGCCAACTAATTTGACTCGCGAACCGACCAGTTCGTTGTTCAACTGCGTCTTGTCGCCGATAACGTAGTCGACATCAATTTCCAATTCTCCGAGTTCAATGTCTTTGGACCGCAATCTTCCAATAACGATCGCATAGAAATTGATGCTCCCCGGCCGCATGCCCGTTTTGTTCCCACCCTTCTTTCGATCAGGTTTTCCCTTGACGCCATTTTTGCGCTGCGATTTTAACCAGGCAATGACGTCTTCTTTGGTTGCTTGGCCACTGTCCACTTTGGCTTTCACGTCGGGATCTTTCTTGACGAGCGCCTCGTAGGCCGCATCCCAATCGAATTTGTCTTGGAACGCTGTTGCCGTGTTTCCAGCGCCAGCGATGGTCTGTCCGAGTTCAATCGCTTGTGTTTGAGTCAATTTTCCAGCTTTGACAAAAGCTGCGAGTCTCTTCCTCAGCCCCGATAAATCCGGCTTTGCGTCTAAATTGTCTTTGCCGCCAGCGGCCGACCGCCACAATTCGAAGGCGTCATCTTTATTCAGCGTTCCCTGGGCGAAGGAAGCTTTCAGTTCAGCTCCCAACGCAGCGAGTCCAGCGCCCCGGGCGGGCTCTTTGGCTGTCTGCTCCTTTGGGGACGTGGGTCGCGGATAAATATCCGCAGCAACCTGTTGTTCGCTGCGTGCGTAATCGGATTGGATGCAATAGAGGTGTGTCGTTGAACGCAGGATCAGAGACGAACCCACCACAGCCGGCGATGCGATAAAGCTCGCCTTTAAGTTGTTCTTCGCGATCAGTTCGGGCTCTTCCCGGTTGGCATTCAGGACGAAGACATCACCTTGCTTGCTGCAGAAATAAAGTTGGTCGCCTGCGAGAATCGGCGAGGCCCAGTGATCGCCTCCGAGCCGTGTCTTCCAAATCTCTTCGCCCGTTTCCGCTTCCAGACAGCGCACGATGCCTCCCTTGTCGGTCACCAGAAACATCAGGTCGCGGGCGATCACCGGCGATGGAATGTGTGGTGTTCCCCGAGTCGTTGACCAGACGACATGCGTCTTCGTTACATCGCCCTGGCCGTCGGGGCGAATGCCCATCAAATATCCGGTCAGTCCGCTGGTAAAGACGTACACCATTCCGTGGGCGTACAGCGGTCGGGCCGCAACATTGAAGCCACCAGGTTGAACCACTCGCCAAAGTTCTTCACCGTTGTCGGGGTTGTACGCGATCGTTGCTTCGGCGGCGGGGGCGATTAGCTGTCGCTGGCCATCGGCCACAATCAGATGAGCGGTTGCAAATGCTTTGTGGTTATCTCCTGGCTTGCCACCTCCCCCCTTTTTTGGCTCCAGTCCCCGGGCGCGAAGTGTTGACCCCCAATCGGTGGCAACGTTGCGGTCTTTCTTCCAACGTGTCTTTCCTGTCTGCTTGTCGAGAGCAACAAAGAATTGCTGGTCGGTACCGTCGAAGGCCACGTACACGTTGTTGTCGTCGACGATAGGTGACGAACCCTGTCGCACCGGCTGATAGACACGCAGGTCACGACGTTCCCACAGCTTGTCGCCAGTCCTCCGGTCCAGGCAGGCGATTCCCTGTGATCCGAAGCTGACAAAAACGCGTTCTTCTTCTACAACGGGTGTGGGCGTCGCCATGCTGTTTAGGTGGGGCGAATCATGCATATACGCAGGATCGACTTTGCGCGGGACCGTATCAAAGACCTTGACATCTTTCACGATCTCGCCGCTCGCGATATCGACACAAATCGCGCGTAGCTCGTTGTTTGCTCGGTCGCCGGCAGTTAGCCAGATTTCATTCCCCCAAACAACGGGAGAAGACCAACCTTCACCCTTGATTGCCGTCTTCCAGCGTACATTCTTGGCTTCGTCGAATTCAACGGGAAGATCTTTGGCAGACGATACTCCGTTGCCGCTTGGCCCGCGGAACTGATTCCAATGATCAGAATCTTCCGGCGCTGCCGCGTCCGCTGATTGAAACGACAGCATAATAAAAAATGTTATGAGAAGGTATTTCATAAGTCGTTTCCGATAAGCGTTGCGGTCTTGATTTGATTGAATTGATCTATAGGAACGTTGGACCAAGATGCTGGAGTTCTTTTCATCAGCCTGTCAACTTGCTAATCCTGAGCATCTTATTCTGCCGAACCGGGTAGGAGTTCGGCAACGCTGACTCGGAGTTTGGTATTGCTTCCATCCGCCACACACCAGACCGCAGTCAATTCTTTTTGGCCCGGTGGCATGCCCAGCTGAGTATCGACTTGTCTAAACGCTCTTAACGGAATCTCAACATCAAACGACTCACCAGACTCAGTGACTGAGACTTCCGAAACATACTTCCCATCGAATCCGCCGGACCTGTGATTCGTTGAGATACCGAGAGTGAAACTCCCGTCTGGTGATCCGTCGAACGTGCCGCGGATACGAAACGTCGAGTCTTCTGTAATGACTGTGGGTCGTGATCGATTCGTTACGGTCAGTAAAATGAGTGAACGCGACGTCAACTTCCATTTTGATTCTTGAAACGGCGTGGCACAGACACTGCCCGAATCGGAAAAGGTCACGGCCGCCTTGTACTCCTTCATCGCCGCCGCGCTGGTCAATTCACCTCGTTTCACGGCTGCCTTCAGCTTCTTCGCTAGCAGCTCGATATCTGAAACCCAGATTCCATGACGCATGTCGGACTTCACATCACTCTTCCAAGTGAACGCTGCTGTCCCACGCGGTTTTGCCTGTAGCTGTTCAGGCTGGTCGATAGACGCAACGACTTGATGTTCCGCCGCAACATCGACGGTTTCACCGTCGCTTAATCGCATGAGCCGAACAAGCCCTTCGTTCACTGCCAGACGCGTCTGCAGCGGTTCTGCATCGACATTGAATTGAGTTCCTAGAACTTCTATTTCTGCTGCAGGCGTTCTCACGATCATCGGCAGGTCTTTTGGCTGACGTTCTACGTCCGCGGATACCGCCCCGTGGTTGAGTGTTACGACCTTTCGGCCCTCGTCATCCTTGGCCAGCGTCATTTCTGATTGGCCAACCACAGTAATCGCCGAGCCATCAAGAAATTCCACAACGCTCCAAGCATCGGCTGATAGCGTCTTGATTGTCCCGCCGGTGATCCGTTGGCCCGGCTGAGGTTCGCTAAGGCTTCCACCGTCCCCCATCCACAGAACTTCGCCTTGGACAGATCGAATCGTCGCAATCGAATTCGCAGATCTCGCCGAAATCCAAAACACAAACACCAAAATCAGTGCAGCTGCGATCGCCACCGGAGCAATCGACAAGAAGCTGCTCGACTTGGATTTCTGCACATCAGCGAAGGGGGCGAAGCCGTCTGGCACCGCCTTATTGGCAGTCCGCAAGCCAGCCAAAAAACGTTCCGGCGTGTGAAGTTCATCTTGCGCAAGAACCAGCAGTTCCGCCGCCTCCAGTTGTGACTGCAACTCTGCCTGCCGACTGGAATCGTTTCGCACAAGCTCGGTCAGCTCGGATAGCTCTACCTCCGATAGCTCATCATCGAGCAACCCGGCGAGGAGTTCTTCAAAGCGTTTGTCCATCCGCAGCCTCCTTCAGAAGCCGAAGTTCTACGCATTCACGTAGCCGACGACGAATCCGAACCAACATTTGACGGACGTTTGTGGCCGTCATGTTGAGTAGTTCCGCCAACTGAGGTGCCCGCAGGTCTTCACGATAACGACCCTCAACGACTTTTTGACTTTTCGGTCCGAGTTCACCAATGCAATTGCGGACGGCAGCAATCGTCAATGGTTCGTCGAGCGATACGGCTTTTGCGGACAGGTGATGCTGACGCTTGATCAGAATTTCAGCCAGTTCTGTATGCATGATTCGCTGCCGCCGAGCCTCCTTTCGCAGTTCGTTCCGCACGATGTTGGCCGCGATCGCACGAAGCCATTTGCCAAAATCGCGAGACTGATCAAACGAATTCCATTGCCGCATCGCAGTGAGACAAGCGTCCTGCGCGACATCGTCGACCCAGTCGGCGTCGACCCCCAGCGAACGAACAAACAGACGTAGCCGCACGTGGTGTTGCAGCACTAGCGTCTCAAATTTGCGTGTTTCTTCGTCCGACGGTTCCATACCTGGTATTGTCGCGATATGCCCAATGTGTGACACCGGGCACGATTTCGGCAAACAAAACTACAAAGTGAGTTCCATCTGGCTAGCGCCGTGCCGCTCACTCAACTATTTTGCTGGCGTGAAAAGTTGCTGGCGCTTCCGCAGGACCCTGTCCAGTAGATCGCATGCGTCACGTCGCAATTGCGTTTCAACCATAAGCTTCTTATCCATTACCAGGTGGCGGTCTTCCGAAACCGTAAATGGCGGCCAAACTGGTTTGCCATCGACATTCGGATTCCCTGTTTCTGCGAACTGCACCCAGTAATCCATGAACGAATCAGATAACGCAGCATCGTCGGGTTTTGGCTCTTCCAGGTTGCCAAATACGTAGCCAATTTCGGCGGCATGTGCCGCACCCATCCAACCCCAGACTGGTTTGGTGAAGTGGTACATCCAAACGTCGGTACCGCGTTGATGCATTGCCCGCGCGCATTGTCGCGCTGGCTGAATGAACCAAGTATCCGAAATTTGCTGAACGGCAACCTTCCAAAGATCCTCCTTCGATCTTGGTTCGTAAAAATCCGCAACTTGCTCGCCGTCTTCGCCGAATCGTTCGAGCATTACCTGTCGATAGGCATCCAGCGTGCCCCCAAACGCTTGTCGAGGCGCGAACATCGTTCCTTCGTCACGGTTCGTACCGATGATGACGGGAATATCGTGCTGGTCACCGTCGGAATAGATCTGATGAGGATCCTTCGGGAAGATCCAGCCATCTGTTGCCACGGGCCATCGTTGCTTCATCTTTGCCAGCACGTCAGTCGCAGAGACTGCACGTAGTCTTGACAAAACGTCTTCATTTCCCGCATCAAGACCAAGTAGCTTTCGAGCTTGCTCTTCTCCATCAAATTCGGCGGGTGGGCCGTTTTCGTTTCCCTGCTTCAAGTCTCGAAAGATAACTGGATCGAGCCAGGGACTCTGCATTATCGCTCGATGGAACAGCCCCTTTGACAATGGAGATGCCGTCAACAGATAGACGCTCGTTCCACCTGCGGATTCTCCGAAGATGGTCACGTTGTCTGGGTCGCCGCCGAAGTTTTTGATGTTGTCTCGCACCCACTCCAGCGCAGCGATCTGGTCCAGAATCGCATAGTTGCCGGACGAACCGTGTGGAGACTCTTTCGACAAAGCCGGATGGGTCATGAAGCCAAAGGCACCGAGACGATAGTTGATGGTCACCAATACGACGCCGCGCTTCGCCAGCTGGGTGCCGTCGTAACCTGGCTTGTGCCCGGACCCCTGTGTGAATCCGCCGCCGTGAATCCAGACCATCACCGGACGTCTGCTCTGCCTTGTCCCTCGCTTTGTCCAGACATTCAGATACAGGCAGTCTTCGCTCTGATGAGGGCGATCGTTCCTTTGCAGAGATCTCGGTCCAAACTGATCGCACACACGAACGTTCGACCAGCTGGCCGCCGGTTGTGGCGGACGCCAGCGAAGATCGCCGATGGGTGGTGCTGCATACGGGATACCTTTGAAGACCTCGATCGAATCGTCACGTGACGCCGTACCAGATACTGGCCCGAGCTGCGTCTGCACTTCGGCGGCGGACGTTATGGTCACGCCCATGGCGAGTGCCAAGAATGAAAACAGGATGGGGGTTGGCATTCTCACGATTATTCATCTTTCACAGTTCAGGCGATTGCGAATTCGGTCATCAGTCCATCAAAGCCCTGTCACTCTATCGATTGGGCTTGGCAATCCGTGCTCCCGGCGCGGGCTTTGAAGTCGTCGTCTTGGGATAGGGCATCTTCGCGTTCACTGCATCGCGCCAGGCATGGAGCATCTTTTTTAGTTTTTCAGCGATCTCGGGTTTTGACACTGCAAGGTCGTTTTGTTCGCCGATATCATTTTCCAAGTCAAAGAGCTGAATTGTTCCGTTTTCGTAGTACTCCAGCAATTTGTATTTCCCGCTGCGAACAGCTCCACCTGGACTTTGGAAGCCATGATTGCTGTAGTGGGGAAAGTGCCAGTAGATGGGCCCACGGTCATAGTCTTCGGCTTTCTAGGCGGGAACGAAACTTCGGCCGTCGATATGTTGATCTGGCAAAGCGGGCAGCTTCAGCATTTCCAGCAGGGTCGGGTAGTAATCCGTTCCCGTGACGAGCGCCTGTGAAGTGGAATTCGCTTGAATCTCGCCGGGCCAGTGGACAATCAACGGCACTCGAATTCCGCCTTCGTAATTCCAGCCTTTGGCACCGCGAAGCGGCAGGTTCGAGCTTGCGTAACGTGAATTCAGAGTCTTGCGGGGATGATGGATGCCACAATACTGGTTCGAGGCCGCCATGCCTCCATTGTCGGACGTGAAGATAATGATCGTGTTCTTTTCCAGTCCGAGCTCTTTCAGCTTTGCCCGAATTCGACCGAGACTTTCATCCGTCGCCTCAACCATCCCAGCAAATTCGACGTTGTCCTGCTTTTCCTTCACCCACCACACTCGCTCATTCTGGTGCAGTGTGCTGTTGTCGTTTTCTTCCAGGGTTTTGAGCTTTTCCTCTATGATCGCCGGTCCATCCGGGTTCGGTTCGAGGATGTAATCGGGGCCTTCCTGATGCGGCATCGTCGTAAGTTTCCTCTCGTACTTCTGAACCAGATCCTTGCGCCCCTGGATCGGGTCGTGGACAGAAAAGTGTTCAAGGTGCACGAAGAACGGCCGATCTTTGTTCCGTTGAATGAAATCAATGGCCGCATCGGTCAGCTTATCGGTGTAGTAGTCGCCCTCTTCGGCTGGCAACGTTTTGGTGTACGTTGGCGAGAACGGATGATAGTAGGATCGAACCCAGCCCGTGATGGCTTCATCAAAGCCGTAGGTCGTTGGGTCTTTGTTTAAATGCGCTTTGCCATAATTCGCGGTGGCATAGCCGTGCTGGTGCAATGTCTCTGCCAGTGTTTGCTCTTCATCAGGCAGAGCGGTGAGCTTTTCTCCGTGATGCAATTTCTCGTAGTCGCGTTCAGGCCGTCCACCCAGCCATTCGGTCAGGTTCGTACGCGCTGGATACTTCCCGGTCAGGATACTCGCTCGACTCGGCGAGCAAACGTGACATGTCGCGTAGGCATTCTCGAACAACATGCCTTCTTTTGCCATCTGGTCGATCGCCGGAGTCTCATAAAACTGGCTGCCGTAGCAACCGATGTCCCGCTGGCCGAGATCGTCGACAAGAAAGAAGATCACGTTAGGCTTTGCCTGCGCGTGCACCTCAGCGCAGAACGTCAGGGATAGCAGGACGCAAAATGTCATCATCAGGAATCGTTGCAGGGGTCTCATCGTCTGTTCCTCTCCGGAAGATCCTTCTTCAGTTTTTCAGTTGTGGGTTTCTCATCAACGCTCCATCGCTTCGTGCTGATTCGACCGTAGTACGGGTAGTAGTCCCAATCCACTGTGCCACCGACGACGCGAGGATCACGGGTCTTCCTGAGATGATCGAAAAGCTGCCCACGAAGCGATGCCTGTGTCTCTGCTATTGCGACCGACCCTGCTAGGTTCACCATTTGATGCGGGTCATTTTTCAGATCATAGAGCTCTTCAGCGGGTCGCATTTCAAATGCCAATTCAGCGAGGCGGGCGACACCGTGTTCGTTTCGGTGTTCCATCATGAATGTCTTTGTCGGTGATGTGTCGATCTCGCCAAACGGAATTGAACGTGCACAGACGCTCGCATCGGGAGAGCCCGACGGCCAGCGAGTCGGTTCGAAGTTGTGAATGTAAAGGTAATCTCTCGTCCGCATCGCGCGACAGGGATAGCCTTTGCCGCCTTGTCTGCAGCCGTCGTGACGTTCCATTGCGATGAACGCAGCGTTGCGATTGTTCGGCGTTGCGCCGCGGAAGATTCCGAGCAGACTCCGGGCTGTCATCATTTCGGGAGGCTCCAAACCAGCCGCTTCCAGAAAGGTCGGTGCCAGATCGCTAAGATTGGCGAACGCAGCCACGGTCCGTCCGGGTCGTTGAATTCCCTGAGGCCAACGGATCGCCAGCGGCACGCGAGATCCAGCGTCATAGAGGCTCGCCTTTGCGCGGGGAAACGGCATGCCGTGATCGCTGGTGATGACCACGATGGTGTTGTCCAGCTGGCCGCGTGCTTCAATCGCCGCAATCGCTCGTGCCACCATCGCGTCGAAATGCTCGATCTCCACGAGGTAATCCAGGATGTCGTTTCTCACGATGTCGTTGTCAGGGAAGATTGGCGGCACGATTGCTTTTGCGGGATCTTTCCCGGTCTTCATGCCGGCTCCCGATTCAAAGCCCCGATGCGGCTCGCTTGTGCCCAGCCAGAAACAGAACGGCTGATTCTCGGAGACCTGCTTGAGAAAGTCCTGGAAATTCGCCGCGTAGTCGGTGTTCCGAATTGCTTTGAAAGGAGGCTTCAATGTCCGCTGATTGAACTCTTGGCCCGCGGGATTCATCGTGCGCCCGCCGGGTTCAAGTCGGCCAGGGCTCCATCCTTTGCCCGTGTATCCGACCGCGTACCCGGCTTTTGCCAACAACTCCGTGTAGGTCGCGAACTTCGCTGGCAGAGTGCTGTGAATGTTACCGGCTTCCTCTAAACGCCAGATGTGCTGACCCGTAAGAATCGCGGATCGCGAAGGTCCACACGTCGGCGCGTCACAGAAGGCGTGAGTGAACCGCAGACCTTCGCGAGCAATCCGATCAAACGCGGGCGTCTGGACGACCGGATCACCATTGGCACCGGTATGTGCGTAGCTCTGATCGTCGGAAATACAAAACAGAATGTTGGGGCGAGTCTGATTCTCTGAACGATTCTGCGCCGACAATGGGTCTGATCCGGCTACGAAGAGAATCGCTATCGTAACGAGAACCTGGATCAATCGGTTTTCGACAGTGTTGATCTTCATTTTAGCGTCTTGGGGGCTGTCTTCTTCTTGCGAGGATTCTTGTCGTCAAGATTCTCTTTGATTCGCGAATCACTCACGGTTGGCGAAGGGCAACCCTCCTTGGGAACTTCGACGTTCGCGGTCCAGAGAATTGCGTTCAGCACGACCTTGCGAAAGTTCTCATCCTGCCAACTGACATGGTTGTGGGCTCCGGTGAAACCGAAGCCGCGCCCGCCAGTGGGACGATCGTAGGCCCACGCGACATGTTGCGTTAAACCTGACTCGACAGCCTTTCGCACAGCGGCGTTACCGCTCCGTGCACCATCTGCTCGACGAAGTGTGGTCAACGGTGGAACGTCGGTCAGGATCGGCGTGACTCCTTTCATGCCATCGACGAATCGCATGTGGTAGTACCATTCGTCGTCGACCCTGAACGGTTCGACTCCGTTGGCAATCGGATGATCGGGGAAGTCGTTGAAGTTCGGTGTCCAATGAGGATTGACGGACCAGTCCAAATCACAGAAGCCGCCCATCCACTCCAGAAACTTTTCGCCCGGCTTCCCTTTCTCAGCCTCCGTTGCCCAGTGGATCATCACGACGCCGGTGCCCGCCTTCATCAGCTTGTCAAACTCGTCCAGGTGAGGGTTGAGCACGTGTCCTTTGTGACCCGTGCAGAAAATCACGACGGTCGCTGCATCCTGCAGGATCGACGCGTCTTCGGGATAACCAAGGTGCGGCACAAGCACCGCTTCCACGTTCAGGCCGGACCGGTTCAATGCGTCCGCCAGGATCATGTTGCCGGCCCGATGCTCGTGCGCCATCGGACCATGGCTGGGCTTGCCGGAAATAAGGACGATCTTCGCGTTGTCTTCCGCTACTGCAGCCTCCGTAAAAAGATCTGGGCCGATGAACAACATGGCACAAACAAAGCTGAGGCAAACTCTAATCTTCATGGCTTACTCCGTAACGACTTGCAATTGATTCTAGTAGGCCCATCGGATGTGTCAGTTCCTAGCTCGATTTCCAAATGTGCGGCAGATGGTTCGATCAATTCCACGCTTCGAACCACACCCGGATCAAATCGACCGGTGGCGTCATTCGGGCTCCGAATTTTCATGTACGGTCTTGGAGAGAGAATAACAGCGCAGTTCCTTGTCATTGCGAAGATAGACACTTCGATTGGCAAATGCAGGGTGAGACCAAACGACCCTGCGACTGCCGACCGCGTGGGTGGGGTCGATGAGGTGGGCACGACTCAGCTCTTGGTAGCCGCCGGGAGACATCTTCGCGATGATTAGATCGCCCAAGTCGTTGGCTAGAAAAAAGCGGTTCTGGTGCTGAACGGTGAAAACATTCGCCCAGGACGCGGGGCGTTTGCCCGTCGAAGGCAAGAAGCTGGACCAGACTCTGTTGCCTGTCTTCAATTCGGCACAGATATACCTGCCTCCGTTGCCACATCCATAGATATACCCGTCTTGGATGACAGCCGTATTGAGAACACCATCGATTCCATTTTTTGAACCGCCCTCCCAAGCGATCTCTGCCGACCGACCGTCATCGCTGACTTGAATCATCGCCGATTTGTCATTGTATGCCATGACGAAAAGTGAATTGCCTTCGCGCTGGGGAGCTCCAATGGTCATCGCGAACGTGGCTTGGAAAGGCACGCGCCAATAGACTTCGCCATTTTCTGGATTAAGCCCGCTCACGGCATCGCTGTCCCACGTGACAAGTTGTCGAAGGCCACCCAATTCGTAGATCATCGGTGGGCAATAGCCCGGTTGCTTTGCCGATAGGGCTCGCCAAATCTCTTTACCTGTCGTTTTGTCAAAGGCGACGCAGGTTGTGCCATTGCCGCCAACCATACAGATCAGTCGGTCGCCGTCCACAAGCGGATGGGCGGCGATTCCCCATTCGGGAATTTTCAAATCGTACTCTTTAAAAAGGTTCCGCTCCCATACGACGGCCCCATCGTCGACCTGTAAACAAACAAGATGACCTTCGGCGCCTAATGCAAACACTCGATCTCCGTCAACCGTCGGCGTACAGCGTGGTCCAATCGCATACATAGCCACGCTGGTATAGGGACAATCGTATTCATGCGTCCAAAGCTGCACGCCATCCGATTCGCGAAAGCAGAGCACTCGTTCTTTCCCCGGTAACAATCGCCGCACAAAGTTCTGGTTCGCGGGTGGCTGGTCTTCATGCAGAAGTGGGCCCGCCTGCAGGTCATCGGACGGTGCGAGACGATCCATGACGAAGACGCGTCCGCTGGCCACGGCGGGACCCGAGTAGCCTCCGCCCAGTTCGGCTCTCCAGCGCAGCGGGGGACCCTGCTTTGGAAATTCATCAACGATGTCTTCTTCATTCCAAACCGGCAGTCGTTGCGGGCCAAGCCATTGCGGCCAGTCATCAGCGAGAATGGGATTGATCAAACCCAGTTCCACAAACACCAAGGAAACGAGTACGACGATAGAAACGCGTTTACCAATTTTCGACATTCAGACCTCCTTTGGGATGAGTGGCGTAGGCATCCTGCCTGCGATTTTGACAAGTTGGAAGCCCATCCCACGTTTCTTATTTGACAGCGAATGCTTCGCTCTGGACGATCGCCACGATCAGGTCGCGGAATCCGTTTTCCTGATCTTTCACATCGCCGACAATTTTGTCGATCACACGTCGGTCCCCAAAGTTAAGTGGCCGTCCGGTCGCGTAAACCAGCAATTTGCCGGTAAGGCATCGTGAGAAGATGTCGATGTTCTCGACGAGATATCGCTTGAGATCGGTCACGTCGTTAAGTCGTGTTCCGTCGATCAGCACTCCGACCGAGTCGATCGGCGGACCGGGTTTCGTGCCCTTACCGGTGTTCGCGTAGAACTCTTCTTTGAGAGCCTCCCCGTCATTGGGCTGGACATAGATCGGATAGTTGTCACGCCAACGCCCCACCGGGTCAAAGTTCTCTAGCACCATCCCCAGTGGATCAATCTTGTCGTGGCAGTGGGCACAACTTTGATCCGCCCGGTGCTTTTCGACAAGCGACCGCATGGTGGTCGTACCGGTCGTGTCCGGAGCGATCGCAGGAACGTTGTCCGGAGGTTCAGGAGTCGGGGTGCCGAATACGTTTTCCAGCAGCCACACACCTCGTTGGACGGGATGCGTGTCGACTCCGTTGGCGGTCGCCATCATCACCGCGGAAAGTCCGAGTATTCCGCCGTGTCGACCGCCGCGCTGGAATTCAACTCGCTGCATCTCATTCCCGTCCAATTCATCGCCGTAGATTTTGTTCAGACTCTTGTGGCGATAGCTGAAGCCGGGATCGAGAAAGGTGTCGAGCGAATGGTTTTCCTTCAATATCTCTTCAAACAGCATCTCGACTTCACTGGTCATCGAGTCGCGATGCTGCTGGTAATAAAAGAACAATCGCGGGTCGGGCATGATGTCGTGTAGGCGACGCGTGCCCAGCCATTGTCCCGTGAAGCTCTTGACGAAATTGCTGCTGCGATCACTACTGAGCAACCGCAGCGTTTGGCTCTTGCGGATCTCGGCGTTCGATAGTTTCCCCAACGCAGCCAGCTCGAACAGTTGATCGTCCGGCGGCGAGGAAGTGAGAAAGTAACTCAGTCGACTCGCTAAATCGAAATCATCGAGTCGACCTGGTCGCGGACTTCGATAGAGAAAGTTCGGTGATACCAGTGCCCGTCGCACGGCGACATGCAAGCCATCTTCGATGCGAGCGTTCGATGACTCGATCTCACGCATCGCCAGATCAACGTAGACCTGAACCTGTTCGTCGCCGACCGATCGGCGAAAGGCTCGAGGCAGAAAACGTCGCAGGACATGCTCAGCGTACTCGCGGTCGGTCGCTCCTGCGGCGCGCTCACCGAGAAACTTCGCGGTACGAGCTTTTCGAGTACGCATTTCGTCGTCTTCGATCAGACGCAGTGGGCCTTCGATCGAAACGTCCGTGATGTCGAGAGCCGGCCCGTATCGCCGAACCTCCTCGTGGACAAACCAATCCACCATCAACTTCGGACCATTCTTGTGGGCAATCCCACCGAAAAGAATGCCTACTAACTCCTCATCCAACCGTGGGTTCTCGAGATCGAGTTCGCCTTTCAGCAGGTCGAGCGTCTCTTGATAGTATTGCTGCTGCGACATCCCACGCGGGTCTTTGCCGATCCCGAGCATTGCCGCATGCAGGCGACGATCTTGCTTGAGGCGTTCCCGATGAAATCCATTGGAATGAACCGGTCCGTTGGACCAGCGTAATCCGAACGCCTCCCCTTTGATGAGTTCAATTTCGCAAGTGAATTTCTGCGGTGGTTCCTGATCCGTCTGGACATCAAAATCGGCAAGGTGGCGAAGTCTGTCGAACCAATCGTAAGTCTGCTCCGTCTTCTGCTTCGCATAGATTGACAAACGAAAAGGCTGATCCTGGCGAGCGTAGAACATTTTGTCCGTCTGCAGACTCGATGCATCGATCGTCAACCGATAGATGCCGCTCTTGGGGGCTGAAAATCGGATCGGCCAACCGGCGGTGTGTGCGTTGTCTTTCTTGGAGGAAGAAATGCGAAAGCGATCACCTTCGACCGTTGTCCACGCACTCTCGGCCAGCCAGGTTGCACCAATGCGGTAGAGTTGTGGGTTTGCGACTTCCGGACCGTTATCCGGAGGCAGAATAGAGTCAGCAACCAGGGTTGCGAGTTCCAGATACTGCGCCATGAGCGGTGGCGAGAGTACGAGGCCCTCGCCGATATTGTCAAAGCCATATTGCGAATCGTCCGCTGGAAAAGCATCCGGCGCCTTAAATTCCGGCATGTCGAACAGATCACGAATCGAATTCTCATACTCCTCGCGATTCAGTCGGCGAATGGTTGTGCCGCCGGGCTTGGCGTGCTCGGTGAGTTGACTGTGCAACCAGTCGACCATTTGTTTTCTGTCAGCCGTTGCAGGTTGCTCGGCATCCCGCGGCGGCATTTCCTGCTGAGACACGACATCGTAAACGCGCTGCCACAAATCAACGGATTCGGCCCTCTCCCATTGGATCGGTTGAAGATCGAATCGGACTTCACCTTCGGGCTCGTCGCCAGTGTGGCAGTCGGCGCAGTAGCGGTTGAGGAAACGGATTGTATCGGCGGGAATAGTTTGCGCACTGCAAAGCGGAGCCGTGATGAGCAGCGAGAAAACAAAAACGGACGCAAACGGTAGTGGACGAGGCCACGAGTCCCCGGGGACAGGACTCGTGGCCTCGTCCACTACGGCAGAAATGCGCCGATGATTCTTCGAGTTATTGAACATGGAAACTTCCATCGGTTCTACAGCAAGTACTCATTCATGTTGGACGTCGCACCTGCGAACTGCTCGGACTGCACACCAAACTGCTGCATCAGCGTGAGGTAGAGGTCTCCCAGTAGTCGGGGACTCGCCGCGCCGCGATCGATCTGGTGATGCTGGCCATGGCGCAAGCCTCCGCCCACTAGGAGCGTTGGCAAGTTGGAATTGTCATGCGTGTTGGCGTCACCCATGCCACTGCCGTACAGCACTGTGGTCGTGTCGAGCAGCGGTCGGTCGTCGGCGTCCTTGTTCGCCTTCAGCTTGTCCAGAAACCCACCCAGTCGCTTGACATGTTCTCTGCCGACCATGTTGTATTCGGCAATCTTGGCGACTTCGTTGCCGTGGTGTGAAAGACTGTGGTAACCAGCGCTCAGCTTCCGATTGTTGATCGTGAAGACCTGACTCCAGCCGGGAATTAGAAACGTCAGCACGCGTGTCGAGTCGGTGGTGAGTGCCAATGCCATCAGGTCGTACATGATGGATTCGCATTCTAGCGCCACGTCCGGGGCAACCGGGTCGAATTCGGGCAAGGGATAATCAACCTTGGGCGTTGGTCTGTCGAGCCAAAGCTGTTGCTTCTGCAGCTTTTTTTCGACATCGCGAACAGACGCAAAATACTCGCCGAGTTTTTCGCGGTCTTTGGAGGTGACGGTTCGCTCGAGCGCCCTAGTTTCTTCCGACAGACCATCGAGCACACTGCGATTTGTTTTCAGCAGATACTCCATGCGGGCCTTGTCAGAGCCGGAACGAAACAACGTTTCGTAAAGGACGCTGGGACGGCCGATCATCGGCAACGCCACGCCCTCTTTGGTGAAACTCAGTTTCGCATCGCCGGGAGGCGATCCGCAGGTAAGCTGCATGGACGCGAACCGAGTCTGATCGCCCACGTGATCCGCAACCAATTGGTCCATGGAGACACTGCCGGTCGCTCGCCCAGACATCCAAGCTCGCCAGCCTTCATGGCCATGGCGACCTCGATGATCAAGCCCGGAGAAAATCGTCATTTCTTCCCGATAGCCCTCAATCGGTTCCAGCACCGGAGAGATGTCGTAATGGTGTCCCGTCTTCGCTGGGAAAAAATCCTTCTGGTAAAAACCAAGGTACACGCCCACGCAAACGAGGCGTTTGGGCTCAGAGGCGGGATCTTTCTCGTGTGTAGCGCCCAGCGCGGCCCTCGTCGACTCGAGCATCGGCAGCGCGAGGTTCGCGCTGGTACCCTTTAGAAATGTGCGACGATCGGATGGGTTCATTTTTGTCGCTCTGGTTTCGATTCTCGTTGCAGCAATCGCTGACGATTTGGCGTATCTGTGTCTGCCCCATTATCTTACACGATCGCTGGCCAGACGGTGACGAGAGACTATCTACTTGCAATGCCGACATCCGTTTTCGCTGAGGTGGAATTGTGGGATCGTCAAGGATGCTACTCAAGCGTCTTTAGTTGGATATCCGTGAATTGAACAGTCATCGGTTTGCCACTCCTCAGTTGCAACCCGAGTTGTCCTGCGAGATCAAAGTGAGCTTCCTCTTCGTCAATCAACTCGGAAGCAGTTCTCCCGTTGATTTTCAGTGTCATGTGTTTGACTTTGGCGATGATGTGGTAGTCGTTCCACTGCGGCCACGGATTCATTTTGACGGGTTGGCCAATGCTCGATGCGGTGCGTTTGCCATTGGCGTCAATGACAGATTTCGTTCCATTGGCGCTCAGCAGTTCCTTGCCATCGCGCTGGTGCATTTCATCACAGACGCCTCCAAGGTACGGGCCGCCTTGAAAAATGTCGGCTTGGTAACCGATGGCGAGGCCGTCTGGTCGGAAGACGCTGCGAAATTGAACGCCCGAGTTGCAGCCGTTGCCTTTCGCGCGAAATTTCAGTCTCACCTCAAAGTCGGAGATTTCGCCGCCTTGCCAAACGAGGAACTTGTTCTTCGTACATGGATTGTCGGCAGTTGACTCACCCGTAACGGCCGCATCACGGACAGACCAATAACTCATGTCGACACACTGCCATCCCGCGAGTGTCTCGCCATCGAAGATCGATCGGAAGCCGTCTTTGTCGACCGCTGAAAAGACGCCGCGGGGGTGTTCCCGTTTGTTAGGTTTCAGTTGCACGTATCTCGCCAGTTGAGCGGAAAGTTCGGCCACCGTCTTTGCCTGCGCCGGGTTATCAGCGAGATTGGTGGTCTCTTCGGAGTCGATCGAGTGGTCGTAGAGTTCGCGACCCGCCTGACCTTCCAGCCATTCGGTGTAGCGATAGCGCTCGGTTCGAATCGAATAGCCCCACGCCTTTTTGTTGTGCCAGACCTGCGTCACAGCGGGCTTGTTCCAATCATTCCCTGACGGATCGGACAGCAGCGGGCGGAGAGATTTGCCTTCGAGGTTCGCCGGTGGATTCAATCCGCATAGGTCGGCGAGTGTCGGGTACAGGTCGAGCAGTTCAACGGGTTTGGCGGTGTGAGTCCCTTTGCTCAAACCGGGGGCCGCGATGATCAGCGGCATCCGAGCCGACCGCTCGAAGGCTTTGCGTTTGTACCACAGGCCTTTCTCGCCGAGAAAGTAACCGTGGTCGGACCAGAACACGATGATGGTGTTGTCCAGCAGGTCGTGGTCTTCCAACGCATCCAGCAATCGCCCGACCTGAGCATCCACGAACGAGATCGTGGCGATGTACGCCTGCTTGCATTTACGGGCTTCCTCAACAGTGACATCCTTGAAGTAGTACGGCCAGTTCTTTGCGTCTCGCTGAACGGCCATCGCCGGAACGTCTTCGAGATCGCGCCGAGCCGCCTTGAGATCCGGCATGGAGATCTGGTCGAGAGGATACAGATCGAAGTATTTTTTCGGAGCCACGTAAGGGCAGTGCGGATTGAAGAATCCCGCGGCGAGGAAAAACGGCTGGTCCTTCTTCTGCCCGATTAACTCGACGATCTTGGACGCGACAAGCCCATCGGTGTGTTCGTCGTCGCTGCTTTCCGGATCCCACCATGCCATGCTGATCCCGAGGTTCTTGTTCTTCTCCTGACCGGCTCCATAACGAGTGATTTTCTCCTGTTGCGAACGGTCGATGCCGATCGGGTTATGGCGTTCGTCCCACGTGGCAGGGTCGTCATTGCCGTCGGTCCCGATCATGCTGGGGTTGCCGTAATGATAAATTTTGCCGGCCCGCGCGGAGTAGTATCCGTGATTGCGAAACAACTGCCCCAGTGTGATGATATTCGGATTCTTTACTCGAAGCTCATGTGCCAGCGTGTGCATGTCCAGCGTATCCGGCCGCAATCCGGTCATGATGCTGGCTCGGCTGGGCCCACACAGCGGCTGCTGACAGTACGCCGTGTCAAAGCGAACACCCATCTTGCAGAGACGATCAAGATTGGGCGTCTTCACCAGCGGGTGACCATAGGCTCCCAGATCGCAGTTCATGTCATCAGCCGCGATGAACAGAACGTTGGGCTGGTCCGCAGCACGGGCAACAGAGCAACTGAAAACAAATAAGCTTGTAAGGCTCAAGAACGCAAATCGTGTCATCATGTGTGAGTTGTCCAGTTGTTCAAATTACGCTTTTTGCGAGAGATCGTTTCCGTATCAGAGTCGTGGCTACTACTGCTTGTTCGAACGGAACCTCCGACTCTATTTGGTTCCAGACCCAAAGCCAGTGCTCGTCGTCCATGCCGTGGCCACGATTGACGTAAATGCGATGTGTCTTGCGTCCTGGAATGCGATTGAAGGTAGCAAAGCTGGTCGTGGGCGGGCAAATTTGGTCCTGCAGTCCGACCCCATGATCGTTGGGCATTTGATGCGGCCGCACAAGTTGAGCGTATCGAAGTAGCTCATCGTTCGCAGCGTCGCGTCCCAGGTTCGATGCTCACCCTACACGATCCACTCGTTCATCTCGGGCCATTTGGTGAGCTTGAAATAGTTGTGCCAGTCACAAAGAAACGGAATATCCGCGACACACATATCGACGCGCGAATCGAGTGCTGCGGAAGCAAAGGCAAAGCCGCCTCCCTGACTTCCTCCCCAGATGGCGATGCGATTCTGATCCACATCATTGGTCGTGATCTGAATTCGGGCGTACGGCTTCTGCGCGAACACCGTCGAAGTAAAGAACGCTACGATTGCGGTGATGGTCAGTGTGTGTGGGTGGCGGATGTACGAACACCACGTGCTGTGCGCTGCAGCGGCGATCCAGCGAATGCGAAGCTTCACAACTAGGCGGATTTGGCGGTCTCGCGATTCCGCAGAGGTCCGCAATGATTGCCGTGGAAGTCCGAGAATTGGCTTCGGGCTATCGCACCCATCGAGAGTTGTCACGAAAACTGTTGCTTCCGATGTACTCTTTTTCTTTCTCGAACTCGCCGCTCGCATCAAGGCGTATGAAATGGCGGCGAGATTGCAGCTCAGCGCTCCGGAAGTGACAGACTTGAGCCAACACAGCGAGTTGACCCGAAAGCTGTACGACCTGGATCATCCCGAAATCGGCCCGTTCGGCCGGCAGTGTTTACTGGCCAGGCGTCTCGCGCAACGCGGAGACCGTTTCGTGCAGATCTATTGCGGTGCGGAGAACACAACGGCCAAGAAGATTCGCCCGAACTGGGACAGTCACGAGGACTTGCCGCGCGATCACGGTTACTGGGGTGCGGTGCTGGATTCGGGGGCGGCGGCGTCGCTCAAGGATCTCCAGCAGCAGGGAATGCTCGACGACACGCTGGTGATCTGCACGACGGAGTTCGGTCGTCAGCCGGCATCTCAGGGTGGCGAAGGGAAAGGCCGGGACCACAATGCCGGGGCGTTCACAGCGTGGCTCGCCGGCGGCATTCGCGGTGGAGTCGGCTACGGCGCGACAGACGACCTCGGCTTCCAGGCAGTCGAGTCGCCCACTTACAGCTATGACCTGCACGCGACGGCGTTACACCTGCTGGGTATCGACCACACGCGATTGACGTTCTACCACAACGGTATCGAACGGCGATTGACCGATGTGCATGGGCACGTGATCAAGGAGATTGTTGCGTGAGTAGCCCGCTCTATTCTTGGTTTAACGGAGCGTGCCTGCTGCTTTTGCTCTGCGTGCCGACATCAACAGTGGCAGACATTCCCGAGCCACTGGATAACCTGATCCGACAGACCTGCCTTGACTGTCACGACGGCGCGGCGGCGGAAGGCGGACTCGATCTTGCTTCGCTGGCTTTCACGCTTGACGACCGGGAACTGCGCCACCGCTGGATTCTCATCCATGATCGAGTCAGCGCGGGTGAAATGCCGCCCGATCCGCAGGTTTTACCCGATCCCGATCGTCAGATGCTGCTCAAAGCTCTAAACGATGCGATCACAAAAGCCGATCGTGCAGATGTCATTGCGAGTGGACGCGGGCGGTTGCGACGACTGACGCGGGAAGAATACGAACAGAATTTGCGGGACGTGCTGAAACTGCCGCTGCTCGATATTCGTGACATGCTGCCGGAAGATCGTGAGGCCCATCGGTTCAACAAGACTGCCGCGGCGCTCGACACGTCCCGCGTGCAGTTGGCTGCCTACCTCGATGCCTCCGACGCGGCGCTGCGACAGGCGGTGGCGGGCGGACCTGAGCCGCCACCGGCCACGGAATATCGAGCGGTAGGGACGCAGCTTTTTTCGGCCACCAGCACCTTTGGCGAACGCGAAGCGATGTTCTTTGCGAAGGACAACAAGGGGGTTGATACGACAGAACTCGATAATCTTAAAGACGATCCCGCACTTGAACTGGCGTTGTTCCGGTCGGCTCACTGGCCCTATTTCGGATATCCACGTGGATTCGTTGCCAGACTACCGGGAGAGTACCGAGTCCGCTTTTCGGCCCGTGCCGTCTTGCAGACCGAAGGGTATCAGCTCAAACCGGCAACCGATCCGGTGCCGATGACATTCCGTGCGAGGAAACCCTCTGGCCCGGATGTCTCTGGCGATGTTCGGGCAACGGGTGGAATCATCGACATTCAGCCCGAGCCCGGAGTTTACGAGGCCACCATTCGCCTGCTTCCGACGGAGACGTTCGAGTACAGCCTGTTAGGTCTGCCAGTCCCACTGGCACGCAATGTCAACGGTGGCCCGCCGACGTATCGATATCCGCCGTTTCCCGATGGCGGCCAGCCGGGGGTTGCCTTTCAATGGCTGGAAGTCGAAGGTCCGCTCCCGCCGGAGTCGTGGCCGCCGCCGTCACATCGCGTCTTGTTTGATGATTTCGGAGCGGACTTTCAATCCACCAACCCGCAAGAAGACTCGCGGCGTCTGCTTCGGCGCTTCGTCGAGATCGCTGCTCGCGAACGTGTACCGGAAGAAGCACTGCTCCGGTTCGAACAACTCATTCTCAAGCGACTCGAGCAGGGGAGCCCGTTCCCTGAGGCGATGCTCGCTGGCTACAAGGCGTTTCTCTGTTCCAGCCACTTCCTTTATCTGCGCGAACCTTCTGATCCAGCGACTGGCAATCTCGATCAATACGCCATCGCCTCGCGGCTGTCGCATTTCCTGATGAACACGCGGCCGGACCCGGCGTTGATGGAACTGGCCGGCGCGGGAAAGCTCCGCGATGCCGACACCCTTCGCCGCGAGACCGATCGGCTGATCAACAGTTCCGGCTTCGATCGGTTCGTCGAGAATTTTACTGACTACTGGCTCGACCTGCGCAACATTCGACGCGACGAACCTGATATACGTCTGCATCCCGAGTACCGCTTTGATGATTACCTGATCGAGTCGATGGAGCGCGAGACTCGCGCCTTTTTCACGGCGATGATTCGCGAAAACCTCCCAGCGAGTGTGCTGGTCGATGCCGACTTTGTTTACGCGAACGATCGTCTCGCGCGGCATTACGGGTTGAAACCGCTCAGCGGATCCCAAATGCAGAATGTCGTGTTGCCGGGCGACAGCCCCTACGGTGGCCTGCTGACCCAGGCCGCGATCATGAAAGTGACCGCCAATGGCACTTCGACATCGCCCGTTATTCGCGGCGCGTGGATCATGGAACGTTTGATCGGGCAACCGCCACCGCCGCCTCCCAAGAGCGTACCAGCGGTGGAACCGGACATTCGCGGGGCGAAGACGATTCGCGAGCTGTTGTCTCTGCACACCGAATCAGAATCCTGCGCCAGTTGCCACGCGAGGTTCGACCCTGTCGGCCTGGCCCTAGAGAACTTCGATGTCCTGGGCGGCTGGCGAACACGTTATCGAGGCATTGAACAGAATCTTGGACAGCGAGAATCGGTTACCGGCATCGACCGTGCCGGCCACGATTTCGCCTACACGCTTGCCGAGTCTGTCGACGCCAGCGGCCAACTCCTCGACGGTCGCCGCTTCCGAGACATTCACGACATGAAAACCGTACTGGCGAGCAATCCCCGTCTACTGGCCTGCAATCTTCTGCATCAGTTAACGCTGTATGCAACCGGAACACCGGTCCGGTTCTCGGATCGTTCGGAGATTGAGTCAATGCTCGATGCGTGCGAATCGGACGGGTATCGAGTGCGCGATCTTATACACTCACTCGTGCAGAGCCGGATCTTTCTCGGACAGGAGGGTTGCCGATGATACCTCGCACACTCACTCGTCGTCGCTTTCTTCGCGGAGCCGGAGTCACGCTCGCACTGCCGCTGCTGGAGAGTATCCGCCCTGCGTTCGCCAGGGACATCGAGTCAGCCACTCCGCGGCGGATGCTGTTGATCTCAAACAACCTCGGCGTGTTGCCGAAGCAGTTCTTCCCGAAAACATCCGGGCGGGATTACGAACTCTCACCCTACCTGCAAGACCTTGCCGAGTTCCGGAATGATTTCACGGTGATCAGCGGCCTCTCGCATCCGGATGTCGATGGCGGACACAGCACTGAGAACTGTTTTCTGACAGCGGCTCGCGGACCGACCAAGAGCGGCTTTCGCAACACGATCTCGCTCGATCAATTCGCTGCCGAACGACTGGGTCCGGTGACGCGGTTTCCTACGCTCAATCTGGGCGTGAACATCGACAAGGCGAACCGCAGTCTCTCCTGGACTCGCGACGGCGTGCTGTTACCCGCCGAAGACAGTGCGTCGGTTCTGTTCCGCAAGATGTTCGTTCAGGGCGATCCGTCAGCGGTCCAGCGGCAGTTGCACAAGCTTGATGAGCGGGCCAGCATCCTCGACACGCTGCTGGATGATACGCATCAGTTTCAAAAGGCACTCGGTCGCGATGATCAATCGCGTCTCGATCAGTACCTCACTTCTGTACGAGAGATCGAGCAGCGTTTGGATGTGGCGCGGCAATGGGAACTGCGTCCGAAGCCGACCACCGATGAACAACCGCCAGACGACATTCGGGACCAGAAGCAGTTCTTCGAGAAATTCGACCTGATGTTGTCGATGGCGGACACAGCACGGAGAACTGTTTTCTTACGGCGGCTCGCGGACCGACAAAGAGCGGCTTTCGCAACACGATCTCGCTCGATCAATTCGCCGCGGAACGACTGGGGCCGGTGACGCGGTTTCCCACGCTCAATCTGGGCGTGAATATCGACAAGGCGAACCGCAGTCTCTCCTGGACTCGCGACGGCGTGCTGCTGCCGGCCGAAGACAGTGCGTCGGCTCTGTTCCGCAAGATGTTCGTTCAGGGCGATTCGGCAGCGGTCCAGCGGCAGTTGCACAAGCTCGATGAGCGGGCCAGCATCCTCGACACGCTGCTCGATGATACGCATCAGTTTCAAAAAGCACTCGGTCGCG
>JADHNX010000322.1 GCA_016779365.1 Planctomycetaceae bacterium | reverse complement strand
GTCTTGCCGAGAATCTTCAGATTCCGGTACAGCTCCATCGACTGTGAAGGATGGACTCGAGTGTCTTCCTTGCCGTGTAGAATCAGGATGGGCGTGCGAGCCTGTTCGACGTAGTAGATCGGGCTGCGTTTCAGGAAGAATTCCCAGTCGTCCCAGATTCGTTTTCGAGCGTGGACGTGAAACATTTCGTCGGCGATGTCGGTCGTGCCCGACTTGGAAATCTGATTGCTGATGCCGACAAACATGACGGCGGCGGCAAAGTGTTCGCTGTGCTTCGTCGCGCACCAGGCAGAAGCGAAGCCGCCGTATGATCCGCCGGTGACTCCGACTTTCGCTCGGTCGACAAGTCCTGATTTGACGAGATGATCGATTCCGTCCAGCAGGTCGTCGAATTCCTTGCCACCGTAGTCGGCCTGATGATCTTTGGCGAAGGCAATGCCTCGTCCTGTACTGCCTCGATAATTCGGATGAAAGACCGCGTACCCATTCGCGGCGGCGACCTGGCCAGGGTAGCTGTAGTAGGAGACCCAGCCATTCGAGACGTGTGATTCCGGGCCGCCGTGCACAAAGAGTTGCAGCGGGTAGCGCTTGCCAGGTTCTTCGTCGAGCGGGCGCAACAGCACACCTTCGACCGTTTGGCCATCGCGAGCGGTGTAGGTGACGACTTCCTGTCTGGCGAGCCGTTTTTTATTCAGCCACGGGTTGAGATCAGTGAGGCGTCGCGCCGAATCGTGTCCGGCATCCAGGGTGAAGACTTCGGGCAAATGCGATGGACTGTGCGCGATCATCGCGCATCGGTTGGAGTTGTCGCTGGTCGAGAGCGATTCGAAAACGGCCGCGGTTGGCTGCCAGTCGACAGTCAGCTTTGCCGAGTCACCGTCAAGTTTGATCGACCCGAATTCCGACAGGCAGCTGTTGTGAGCGAGGAATCGAAGTTCCGAATCGCTCGTCCAGTGAAAGTCGATGATGTTTGGCTGGTAACCGGATGTTGCGTCGACAAACCCTTCCGCTCCAACGGTTGCGATCCAGAGTCGTCCTTCACTGGGATCGTTGATGTCTTCTCCGGAAAGGAACGCGACCTGCTTCCCGTCGGGGCTCCAGGCGACGTGCCCGATCTTGCCAGGGTTTTCGAGCTTCTGAATGACCGCTCCGGTTTCCGCGTTCAAAACGTGAATTCGGCGGTACATGTAGTAGTGATCGATCAGCGGCGTGGGAGCGAGCGCGACGGCGAGCGACTTTCCGTCCGGACTCCAGTGAAGTTCGGAGGCCGAGCCGGCCACATCCAGCAGTCGTGCTTCTTTGTTCGAGTCGAACTCCGCGTCTGCGATCCAGATGCGAGTCGGCTTAAGATTCTCTTCGTAGCCTTCCGCATTGAAGCCCTTGTCGCGAAGTTTCTTTTCTGCCGGATCGTCTTTTTCTTTGGCGAGGAACGCGATTTGTTTTCCGTCGGCTTTCCAGTCGAAGCTGGAGATTGACGAGGAATGTTCGACCAGCTTGCGTGCCTCGCCGCCGTCGATGGGGATCACGTAGATCGATGTGTTTGTGTCGTCGCCTCGCTTTGCCAGGAACGAGACGCCGGTTCCGTCTGGAGTCCACGCGATGCTGCCGATGGAGACCTTTCCGGTGATGAACGGTCGCGACTTCCCCGAGTTCGAGTCGACGACGTGCAGCTCGGTCCAGGCCGACCCGTTATCGCCCTTCAGCGGGTCGCGTTGAACCTTCACGGTGTAGGCGATCGACTTTCCGTCGGGCGAAATGGCCTGCTCGTCGACACTCTTCATTCGTGCGACGTCGAGCAAAGTGATCGTGTCATCGGCAGCGGCCAGGCCCGAACTGTCCGCAATCGAAACGCAGATCGTGATGAGGAGTAACGCGATGACTGAAAGGTTACTTCCGAATCTTGTTTGGTCGATAAGACGCAGCATTGAATCCTCCTGTTGACTTGGTCTTTGCCGGTTAAATTGATTGCTGTGGAATCATGATGACGGAAGTCATCATCACCTTGAAGTGTGCCACTGGCATTGCCGGTGCGGATTTGTGTGTCGACTTCGAACTCGGAGCGCGCAGGCAAAGCCAGTGGCACACCGTTTTTAACAGGCAGATAGACATTCAAAGTCCAATGCTGGATTATTCAGCCTCGTAAGTTGAGGCGTTTCAGAACACCGGTTTAAGTGTCGTTTTTCAATCAGGAGTCTGATGATGAAGTTTTTCAGTGTCGCTCTTCTCGGTACTGTGTTTTGGGCGGTTCACTCTGTCGCTTTTGCGGTCGAGCCAGCGGCGGAGATCCCTGGAGCGGTGCTTTGCCAGGGAAATTATCAGACAGAGGACGACGCTGTGCGGCAGCTCGAACGTCTGGCCGCAACGTGGACGACGCAGAAAGACTGGCAGGCTCGCGCGAAGCAGATCCGGCAGCAGATTCTGGTCGGAGCGAAACTGGATCCACTGCCCGAGCCAACGCCGCTCAACGCCATTGTCAGAAACAAGCGGAGTTACAATGGTTACACTGTTGAGTCCGCCGCTTTTGAAGCTCGCCCTGGATTCTTTGTGTACGGCAATCTTTATCGACCGATAAAGTCCGGCGGCAAAGCTCCAGGAATTCTTTGCCCGCATGGCCATGCTCGCGGACGCGACGGAGGTCGACTTCGAGCCGATCAGCAGAACCGTTGCGCCACACTGGCTCGGATGGGAGCCGTCGTGTTTTCTTACGACATGGTCGGTTATGGCGATTCTGAATTTCTCGGGTGGGATCACAAGCACGAACAGGCTCTGACTTTGCAAACGTGGAGCAGTATCCGGGCACTCGATTTTCTGCAAACTCTTGACTACGTGGACGGCGATCGAATTGGCGTCACGGGTTGCTCGGGCGGTGGCACGCAAACTTTTCTGCTGACAGCGATTGATGACCGAGTCAAAGTGGCCGTGCCGGTCGTCATGGTGTCGGCTCATTTCTTCGGCGGCTGTCACTGCGAAAGCGGCATGCCGATTCACAAAACCGCAAAGCTGGAGACAAATAACGCCGAGATCGCTGCGCTGGCCGCTCCGCGTCCGTTACTGCTGGTTTCGGTAGGCGGCGACTGGACGAAGAACAATCCGAAAGTCGAATACCCCTACATTCGCAGCGTATTCAAGACATTCGGTGCTGAAGGCTCAGTCGAGAACAAGCACTTTGCAGACGAAGGGCATGGTTATCAGGAATCAAAGCGGCAGGCGATGTACCCATTCATGGTGAAGCATCTCGGGTTGAACTCGAAGGGCGTACTTGATTCCGCGACCGGTCATTTCGACGAAGCGGGCAACACCATCGAAGAGGTCGATGCCATGCGGGTTTTTGATGACAGTTTCCCACTGCCAAAGCACGCTCTGAAGCCCGGTTCGATTGTGAAGTTCTGAGATTGGTATTCGAAGGCTTCCGAAGAGGCTGTGACTTTTCAATCGGCATGAAAGTAAGTTGGAACAAGCTCTGTGCAGTTCCGGCAGTCGCGAGTTCGAACGCGGAGCCATCGCCGGAACAGCGTGGAGCTTGTTTCAGTATTCGGAAGATCCAGGCCTCGAAGGTTCGCGCATGAGACTGTTATTGCTGGTGCTTGTTTTGCTGGGAAGTGGGACGTCATGCGTCGCTGACGATTGGCCGACGTGGCAGCATGATCAACGGCGAAGTGGTTTCAGCAGCGAGTCCATCGACGCTGCGAATCTGAGTGTCGAGTGGACGTGGAAGTCGAACTTTCCTCCGCAGCCAGCGTGGCACGGTCCGGCGAAGTGGGATGCGTACGCGCGAATCCGCGATCTGCCCGCGATGCGAAGTTACGACCAGGTGTTTCACGTGGTGGCCGTCGGCGACTCCGCGTTTTTCGGGTCGTCGGCGGACGATTCGGTGAGGTGTCTGGATCTGGCAACGGGCAAGGAACGCTGGAAGTTTGTGACTGACGGCCCCGTTCGTGTCGCGCCGCTGGTAGATGACGGGCGAGTTTACTTCGGATCGGATGACGGTTTCGCCTATTGCCTTAAGGCGTCAGATGGGTCGTTGATCTGGAAGTTTCGTCCTGTTGAATCGGGACGGCGAATTCTGAACAACGGGCGATTTATTCCATTGAATCCTTGTCGCACGGGTCTGGTTTTAAACGAGGCCAATGTCTGGTTCGCTTGTGGAATGCTTCCGTGGGAACCTTCATGGTTGTGTTCGGTGAACGCCGTTACGGGGAAGCCGGAAGGTGATGGAACCTTTGTTCGAAAAATGGCAGGTAAGACGCTTGAAGGATCGCCAGCGGTTTCGTCAAACCTTGTTCTGTTTCCGCAGGGCCGAGTCGCGCCGCAAGTCTTCGCGAAGACTGATGGGAAAGATCTGGGGTCGTTTAAGAAAAGCGGCGGCGGCTCGATCGTTGTCGTATCGCTCGACTCAAGCATCTTTCACGGACCGGCAATCGATTCGCGCCGCGGTGGCATTGGACGCAGCGATCCGGAAACCAGGGAGATGGTTGCTGGTTACGGTCGCGGCAGTGCTCTGATCGTCAGCAAACAGCTTTCGTACATGCTGGCGGACGACGAGCTGATTGCTTCTGACCTGACGACTCGAAAAGTTGTGTTTCAGGTTCCGTGCGAGCAACGCTTGTCACTTGTTGGCGCGGCGAATGTCGTCTTCGCGGGCGGCGAAGATTCAGTGGCCGCGTTCGATGCGGCGACTGGTCAGCAAATCTGGCAACACGAAGTGAACGGCAAGACGTACGGTCTGGCAGTGGCCAGTGGGCGGCTTTTTGCGAGTACCGATACGGGATCGATTTACGCATTTCGGGTCGGGCGAACGAGCACTGATTCTTCAACTCCACCGCAAAACTCCACGCCTTCGAATCAGGTGACGGAGATTTCGAGCGGTGAATCTCAAGAGGCAACCGCGTCAGCAGCAGATGACGAACTCGATGATGAGCATCTGCTGGGGCGATGGTTGTTTGAACGAGCGCATGTCCGAGGCAAGGTGGTCACGAATCTGGCTGGTGGCCGTGCAGGGCGAGCTTCCACCGGGCCGTTGCTTCAGCAGGTCGGGGATCGACAGGCGTTGCAATTTGACGGCAGCGGGCAGGGCGTCGTGATTGCCGGGAATTTCCGCGACGCGAGAATGCCTCGACGAGAATTTTCAGTCGAAGCGTGGGTGCGGGTGGACGAGCCTCAGACATGGGGCGGCATTGTCGGAGCGATTCAGGACAACGGTGATTTCGAACGCGGTTGGTTGCTGGGGTATCGCGAGTCGAAGTTCAGCTTCGCGCTCGCCGGGGCCGAAGGTAACGGACGGCTGACCTATCTCACGGCGAATACCGATTTCGCAGTCAGGACTTGGCGCCACGTCGCCGCCACTTATGACGGTGCGACAATGGCTCTTTACGTGAATGGCAAACCGGTCGCCGAGTCAAAGCAGCAGGCCGGCGATATTCATTATCCGCCGCAAGCCTTCTACGAAATCGGAGCGTATCACGACAAAGATGAGCATCATCGTCTGCGGGGAGCCATTCACGAAGTTGCCGTTTACGACGACGTGCTCAGTGCTCAGGACATTGCTGCCCGCTATGAACTGAAAGCCGACAGTTTTCCCGAGCCGGTCGAAGAGATCTCGGTGGCAAGCGGTCCGTGGCTGGAGTTCACAACTCCGGATACGGCAGTCGTGCGGTGGCGAACGGCGGAACCGACAATGACCTCGCTGGAGTTGATCTCAAAGAGCGGTCGGGAGACGAAACCTGTTGTCCATGATGAGCCGATTCCGAAGCTCACGCACGAAGTCACGCTGCACAACCTGAAGCGAAACCGAATTTACTCGTACGTCATTCGCGCGGTCGTTGATGGTCAGGTGAGCCAGACTCGCGAGTTCGAATGCGACACCTTTTTCAACTACGTGATTCCTGCTTCTTCGAATGTTCCATCGCGAGATAGTTCGAGCGGCGACGTTACATCAAGGGTCGATCGAATTCTTGATCGCGCCGGCGTTGATCGAGGTCTCGCGGTTGTCGTCGGCCTGGCCGACGGGCAACTCGTCAGGGAGTTGGTGCGAAGGTCCCGGTTGCGAGTCGTCGCCGTTGATGACGACCCGGAACGTGTCGTCCGCGTGCGTGAGTCTCTCTCGGATATTTATGGAGTGCGCGTTGCTGTGCACATTGTTGAGAGTCTTGCCACTTTGCCTTTTGTCGGGCACTGCGCGAATCTCGTGACCACCGAGCGGCAGCTCGATAGCGGTTTACCTGTGACGACGACAGAAACACTGCGACTGCTTCGTCCTGATGGCGGCGCAGCGGTGTTCGGCCAGGTCGATCGCGAGAATCGAGAACGACTCACAGGGGCTTTGCTGAAGACAGCGGACGCAGCCAACGATTCAGTTAACGCGACGGTTACCGACGACCTGAACGGCGTGTGGTTGACATTTCGCAGCCGTCCCTGGAGCGGCACCGGAGAGTGGAGTCACCTTTATGGCAGCACGGATAACTCGGCCTTTGCTGGAGAATCGCTCGCCGGAATTCGGTCGAGCGACGACCTGGAAGTGCAGTGGGTCGGTCGGCCGGGACCTCGGTACCAGGCTGATCGAAGTGGGCGGAAGCCTTCACCGCTGTCGGTTGCAGGGCG
>JADHNX010000321.1 GCA_016779365.1 Planctomycetaceae bacterium | reverse complement strand
TTCATCCGGAATTCACACCGGATGACTCGCCGATTCTTCTGTTCGAAGGAACCTACACGCAACAGTTCGCCGACAAGCCTCACCCGACCGCGCGGTACGATTACAACCAGATTCTGTACCGACTCGACCTGAACGACGAGCGACTCAAGCCAGCGCAGCTCAGGCGTTGAGCACGCAGAACGTGTCCCCTGATTGTGCCGAGCGAGTCGACCTCTTCAGTTGAACTTCGGCCAGCGAGAACTGAATCAAAGAGCAAGACTTCAACTGAATTCAAAGAAGCCTCGCACCGACAGTCGGCGCGAGGCTTCTTTCATTCTCAAATTGCTGAGCCGCTTTCTTCGCTACCGACGGTCTGATGTCGTAACTTTTCTCACTTTCGGCTTCGTGCGATCGATCATCGGAACGACGGAATGCCTGTTTCGAAGGCGGCTGTTATCGACGCGCATTTCATACCCGAAACCTTCAGGCCCCCAAGCGTTTTCCTTTAGCAGTCCCAGCAGTCCTGCTCCCTGTTTCTTCTGCGGCAGTGTCGTGGCCTGAGTCCAGCTTTCCTTCATGCCTTTCCAGTCTTTGTCCCACCTGGCCGCAATCTCATCGCCGTAATTGGTCCACAGGATCCCGAGCCCGAAAACCGTCCCCATCGTGAGAATAAACAGAGCTGCGGATCGCGCAAAATCCGACGGCGGCTCGTACGCTGGCTGCTGTTCATAGTCCATGTGCCGATCTCCTCTTTCAGAATTGATCTCGAAAGTTCCTGATTGACGAAACAGCAATGCGAAACCAGCAGCATCGCCTTGTGCTCACCCAGCCTGGTGTGACGGCTCGATCTGATGAAAAAAGGCAACGGTCATACAGTGTTGATGTTGCCTGAATTCAACGATTCTCCGTCCAGGAAGAACCGTTTCGTGCTGTTTGATACGCAGCAGAGCCGAAGGCAAATGCCGTTCCGAACTCTGGCACACGATGTTGAGTTCCAGTTGCCTGCGTATTTCGATGAAGTAGACTGCTCTCGCTCTTGTGTTACATCCCGGCGACTTGTATCGAGTCGTCGCTTATTCTGATTGAGGAGTGAAACGGTGACAGGTTTGAATCGTATTCTGAGTGCTGGGTTGCTTGCTTTGTTCGTGATTGCAGGATGCGTGCCTCCGCCATCGTCGAACAGTGGAACCCGTCGCGTTCCGGTTCCGACGGCACCAGAGGCCTCAGAGTCGACGTCGTCCGCCGATGATTCCCGCACTGAACCGGGGCCTGACGATCCAGATGCTCCGACAGAATTCAAAGAAACGGCTACGGGGTTGAAGTATCGAATTCTCCGCAAAGGCGATGGTCGAAAACCGACAGCCACCGACACGGTGAGATGTCACTACCGTGGAACTCTCGACGACGGGTCGGAATTCGACAGCTCGTACAGCCGAGGCGAATCCATCAGCTTTCCATTGACCGGTGTCATTGCCGGCTGGACTCAGGGACTTCAGCTTGTAGCAGAAGGCGGCAAAATCGAACTCGAAATTCCCTACCAGCTTGGATACGGCGAAGCAGGTAGCCCTCCGAAAATTCCACCTCAGGCAACGCTGCATTTCATCGTTGAGCTGATCGCGGTTGAGTAAAGGCGGTGTAGACGTTCGAGGTCAATTCACTCCATGATCGTTGATCGAATCTGTGAACTATTCACTGGCGATTTTGACTGCGATGGCGTTCGTTGGCTGCTCGTCCAGCGGCGTGGACATTTTTCCGCTGATTGCTCAAACGACGACCGACCACGTTGTTCAAACGGCGACTGACGGACAAAAAGCAGCGAAGGTTCCCGATCAAAGAAGGCCATCGGCCGTGCGAACTCTGGACGAACTGTTGCTGTTTCAGCCGACGAAATACCCGAACGGAAACTGGGAACCGGAGCAGCTTACATTTTCAGACGTGTGGACGACTTCGAAAGATGGCACAAAAATTCACGGCTGGTTTTGCCCGACCGAGCAGCCGAAAGCGGTCGTCCTTTACTGCCACGGAAACGGCGGGAACCTGACGGGCCGCGAGTCGACGCTGCGGTTTCTGCAGCAGCAGATGGGTGTCTCGGTGTTGATCTTCGACTATCGCGGGTACGGTCGCAGCAAGGGCAAGGCGACAGTCGCGGGTGCAATCTCTGACGCGATAGCTGCCCGAACAGAGTTGGCGAAGCTCGCGAATGTCAACGAGTCTGACATCGTGCTGATGGGACGTTCGCTCGGCGGCGCGATCGCAATCCAGCTTGCCGCCGATGCCCCGCCACGAGGATTGATTATCGAGAGTTCGTTCTCGTCCCTTCGCGAGGTGGCTTCTGAACACTTTCCGAAGCTTGCCTGGCTCGTCGCAAAGAACAAACTCGACTCGACCCTGGCGATCGCGGAAGTTCGCTGCCCGCTGCTGCAAAGTCACGGCGACGCCGACCGAGTCATCTCGTGCGAAAGTGGTCGCCGTCTGTTCGCGGCTGCGAAGCATCCGAAACGGTTCATCACGCTCAACGGACTCGGCCACAACGACGGGCCAACTCAGGATTACTACGACGCGATGGCGGACTTCCTCGACACACTGCCGAAAAAGGACAAAGGCCGATGACGACTCCGATTATGGGTGATGGCTTGCCGGCTCCGTTGCTGGAGATGCTGGGTGACGGGTATCAGGTTTTTCCGTGGGATGAATCTGAAGGTTCCGAGGCGCTGGCGACTTGCGTTGGCGTCATCACTTACGGACACCCGGCTGTCGACGGTTCGCTGATGGATCGCATGCCAAATCTGAAAGTGATCAGCAATCACGGAGTCGGCGTCGACCATATCGTTGTTGCGGATGCTCACGAACGTGGCTTGCCTGTCGGAAATACTCCGGGTTGTCTCGATGCCGCGACGGCTGACATGACGATGGCCTTGTTGATGGCCTCGGCGAGGAACGTCGTGATCGGCGATCACTTTGCTCGCGGCCCCGAGTTCACTCATTACGACCCGTCAATCCTGATCGGGCACGAAGTTACCGGCAGCACGCTGGGCATCGTCGGAATGGGTCGGATCGGGAAGCAGGTGGCGAAACGGGCTCGCGCGTTCGATATGAAGATCCTTTATCACAACCGGCGTCGTGACGACGTTGCAGAGGCGGAACTCGGCGTCGAGTTTCGTTCGCTGGACGAACTGCTTAAGGAGAGCGACTTCGTTGCGCTGAACTGCCCGTTGACTGAAGAAACGACGGGGATGATCGGGAAGGCTCAGTTCGAGCTGATGAAGCCGTCGGCAACGTTGATCAACATGGCTCGCGGGCCGGTCGTCGTGACTGACGATCTTTACGAAACCCTCAAAGCCGGACGAATCCGCTCAGCCGCTCTGGACGTGACGGATCCGGAGCCTCTACCGCGCAACCATCCGCTGCTGGAGCTTGAGAACCTGGTCATCGCCCCCCACCTGGGAAGTGCGTCTCATCGGACCAGGCAAAGAATGATGGAAATGACGGTTCAGAATCTGGCGGCAGGTCTTGCCGGGCAGTCATTGCCGTACCCGGTTCTGCCGAAGTAAGAGCCAATGTTCAATGAGCCTGGCGAGTGGCCGCTTCCGTTGTCGACTTTATGACGGGGCGGGTTGTGCAAATCCGCAGGCTGGGTCTGGACTCAGCAACTGCCGAGAGCTGGGACGAGTCTCAGCCTGCGCAACTCCGACTGTGCCTCATCACTGGTTCGTTGCCGGAGTGTTGTCGTGAAAACTGTTGCCTTTCTGAGTGTCGCCACGATCCTGCTGAACCTCGCAGCGGCGGCTAACGCGGAAACCTACTACGTCAACAATCGAACCGGCGCCGACCGAAACGACGGGCTGGTCGACACGCCACTGAGCAATATCACCGGTCCAGTGAAATCGATTTCTCAGGCATTGAAGCTGGCGAGCTTTGCCGACACGATCATCGTCGCGAACACCGGCGTACCGTACTACGACAACCTGTCGTTTCAGGGCGAGAAAAACAGCGGCGACCCTGTCCGACCGTTCCGTCTGATTGGCAACGGAGCAACGATCACCGGCGCGATGGTTGTTCCCGACGGGGCCTGGCGGGAAGCCGCTCGTGACGTCTGGAAAGTGACTCCGTATCGCAAAGGTTTCTTTCAGCTTATCCGCGACGGCAAGGCGCTGCCGGAAGTGCGCCCACAACCCGGCGAAAAGTGGGACACGATTCCCGATCTGGAAGTCGATCAATGGTGTTCGTGGAACGGCTCGATTTATTACCGAGTCGAACGGCTGGTCGATCCGTCGACACAGCGACTGGCCATCGCTCGGCGAAGTTGCGGTATCACGGTTTTCGCGGCTCACGATATTGTGATCTCGGACCTGACGATTCAGCACTTTCGTCTGGACGGCGTGAACCTGCACGACCTGGCAACCGGCGTTCAGCTTGAGAAGTTGACACTTCGCGAAAACGGGCGTGCTGGACTGGCAATTGGCGGCTCGTCCACGGCCCAACTGCGAGCGTCGGACGTCGAACGAAATCGCGTCGACTCGGTGCTGATTCAAGAGGCAGCGGCGATTTCGCTGGAAGACTGCATCCTCGATGCCGAGCCAACCGTCCGGCAGAAGTAGCAGTCGCTTCCAAACAGGCAGGGCGGCAACGCCCACCAGCGCAGCGATGGCTTCCGTCGTCGGCTCTGTCAACAAATCTAATTCGTGGCGGACGATGCTCGCCCTGCGGATTTTGCCGTTTGCCGCTACGAGTTCCCGATTGTCTAAAATCCGACTCGGCGGGGCGTGTTCTGGACAACCTGCCGGAATTTGCGTAGTGAATCGCTGAAGTCTTTCGTTTCAAGCTTTGTGCCCTTTATTTTCCACGTGGAATCCGAATGGCCTCTCACGGGGTCATTCGGGGGCAAAGTTTGGTTTCTGTCAGACTTCTCCTGCTGGCAGGTTTTCGGCGGGTGAGATTTTCTCACGACGAAAGCTCGCCGGACGGTGGAAAGTGCTGCACAGTGACCTGCACTTTCCGGAGCCGCCTCATGAAATCGTATTTCGAATTCACTGGGCCGGCTGATCTGGAATCTCGCGCTGCGTATTCGAGTCTGCAAGTGGCCAGCAACCCGGACGAAGAAACTTTGTTTGACGACGAACCGGTCGAAGATCGGCTGGATGAACTTGCGGCTGAATTCGTCGAACGATACCGGCAGGGCGAGTCTCCAACGATTGCCGAGTACGCGAGGCTGCATCCTGACCTGGCCAACGAAATCTGTGACCTGTTCCCGACCATCGCCCAGATGGAAGGCCTAAAAATTCAGATCGAACAGGACCAGCAACCGATCAGACAACGAGGCATGATCACTGGTCACCTGCCGCTTTCGCAACTTGGCGACTTTCGCATCATTCGCGAAATCGGTCGCGGCGGCATGGGCGTCGTTTATGAGGCCGAGCAAATGTCACTGGGCAGGCGAGTCGCCATCAAGGCTCTGCCGCTGCTTTCCGTCAGCCAGCCGGAACTCGTAAAGAGGTTTCAGCGTGAAGCCCGCACCGCTGCCCGGCTTCACCATACAAACATCGTCCCCGTGTTCGGCGTCGGCGAGGCTGAAGGATTTCACTACTACGTCATGCAGCTTATCGATGGCATCGGCCTCGATACTTTCACAGGAGACAGTACCGCCACCGCGTCGGATTCCGTCGCTTCCCAATTGATGACCGAACTGGACGGGCTGACTGATCAGAGTCAGTCGCAAGGTCTGGCGTCGCTTGTCTCTGATCAACGTTCTGACTCGAAGGACAATGTCGGCCAGTCGGAAAATACGGACTCGGTGGCGACAGCAGAATCGATCCTGGAAATGCGGACAGAACCCCGCAGCCCGGCTTCCGAGCTGGACGACCTGCTGCAGGATCACTCGACGAGTCTGTCGATCCCCTCGTTCCCGAAGGCCGATCTCAGCAACGCCGGCTCGAAGTGTGCCACTGGCTCTGCCAGTGCGGAATTACCAACCAGCGACGATTCAAAAAACACTGGCAAAGCCAGTGGCACCCAATCGAAACCGACTGTTGAAAAGACCGACGAAAGCACTACCGGACGAACTGGCAACGGCACACCAGCATCGGACGGCCTGAGCATTTCTCAAGTCGTCGAAATCGGCATTCAGGCAGCGGACGGGCTGCACTACGCGCATGCTCAAGGGACGCTGCATCGAGATATCAAACCTGGCAATCTGATGCTCGACGGAAACGGAGTCGTCTGGGTGACAGACTTCGGACTCGCCAAGGCGATGGAAGGCGACGATATCACTCACACGGAAAACGTTGTCGGCACCATTCGCTACATGGCTCCGGAACAGTTCCGAGGAAACACGGACTCGCGCAGCGACATCTACAGCCTTGGCATCACGCTGTATGAACTGGTCACGCAGAAACGAGCCTGGTCGGCGACCAGTCGCAGCGGGCTGATCAACGAGATCATGGAAGGCCAACTCGCGCCGCTTCGCCGGATTGTCGCCGACATACCTCGCGACCTTGAAACGGTCATCCTTAAGGCGACCGCGCCGGACGTTAAGCACCGGTATCAGACAGCGGGCGAACTGGCTGAAGACCTGCGTCGCTTCGCTGCTGATCGACCGATCCTCGCCAGACGTGCCAGTTCGGCAGAACGACTCT